>CAINTF010000293.1 GCA_903853285.1 uncultured Acidimicrobium sp.
ATCCAGCTGCAGTGTCATTCGATGCTGAAGTTGCAGAAGTTGTTGCTGCTAACCCAGACGCAATCATGCTCGTAACTTTCGACGAAGGCTCACGTATCTTGCGCACCATGGTGGAGCAAGGCATTGGACCAAAAGTCAAGAAGGTCTACGGTTGTGACGGCAACATGGGTAACGCACTCGGCGAGAACTTTGACGCTGGTAAGTAACCACTAGTTCTTCAGAACTACATGAGAGGGCCCCGAGCGAAAGCTCGGGGCCTTTTTATTTCCCCATGCGAAAGCTCGGGGCCTTTTTATTTCCCTATTTAGTTTCAGCCACCTGTTGCTTTGGCAAGAGTGCCCAAATACAGCTTGATCACATTTGGATCTTCAAGCAACGAGCGACCAGTGCCGGTGTATGCATTGCGACCCTGATCAAGTACGTATCCCCTGTCAACAACCTGCAAACAACGTCGCGCGTTTTGCTCAACCATCAAGATCGCAATTCCTTCAGCGTTAATGCGCTTGCACTGAATGAAAACCTCATCTTGAAGCACGGGCGATAGTCCTGCCGACGGCTCATCCAGCAATAACAGTTTCGGCTCCATCATGAGCGCTCTACCCATCGCAACCATCTGGCGCTCGCCACCAGAGAGTGAACCAGCTTTCTGTGAGGCGCGCTGACCAAGCTTCGGAAACAACGTTGTCACATATTCAAATCGTTCATCAAATACTTCTGGCTTAATGAAGCAACCCATCTCTAAGTTCTCGGCAACAGTAAGACTTTGGAAAACATTCTGAGTCTGAGGCACGTAGCCAACACCACGCTCAACAAGTTGGTGTGCCTGCAAACCCGTGATGTTCTCACCTAAGAAATTTGCCGAACCCGAACGGACTCCACACTGCCCCAAGATCGCTTTGAGCACGGTTGATTTACCAGCACCATTAGGTCCGATAACACCAACAAACTCCCCTTTACCGACCTCGATATTGCAGCCGTTCAAGATATTGACTTCGGGTATGTACCCAGCAACTAGTTCTTCAACAACTAGAACGCGCTCGTCACTCATGACTTCTCCTCCATCAGAGATTTACCCTGGTGACTACCTAGGTACGCTTCGACCACTGCAGGGTTGGCTGAAATTTGGGCAGGAGTACCTTCGGCAATAACTCGACCTTCAGCCATGACGATTACCCAGTCGGAAACGTCATTCACCATGTCCATGTCGTGTTCAACGAACAACACTGTCATGCCGTCGTCCCGCAAACCACGTATGTGTTCGAGCAAACTTTGCTTCAGTGCAGGGTTAACGCCAGCCATTGGTTCGTCGAGCATCACCAATCGTGGGTTCGTCATCAATGCTCGAGCCATCTCCAGCAATTTGCGCTGACCACCAGACAAAGTGCCGGCATATTCGCTACGCATGTGATCCAGCTTGAAACGCTTCAGAAGCGCGTCGGCGCGCTGTTCAATAATCTGCTCTTGCTTCTTCCATCGGAAAGGCATCAAGGCATTCCACCACTTTTCGCCAACCTGATGAGTGGCGCCAAGCTTCATATTCTCAATGACTGACATTTTGGTGAGACTCTTAGTCAGCTGAAATGTCCGAACCATGCCCATTGCCGCGGTCTTGTGTGCAACGATCTTTTCCATACTTCGACCATCAAAACGCCACTCACCTGCGTCCGGAGTATCAAAACCAGTGAGCAAATTGAATAACGTGGTCTTGCCGGCGCCGTTTGGTCCAATCAGAGCTGTAATAGATCCGCGTTGAATCTCGATGTGATCGACATCAACCGCGACAACACCACCAAAGTTCTTCCTAATTTTGTCCGCCAATAAAATGGGATCAGGCTTGGTGGCACCAGGTTCTGACGGAACGGCTGATAAAGCCGATACTGCACGAGCCTGAGCTTCCGAGACGATTGGTTTATCGGGCATCGAGTGCCATCTCTTTGCGATTGCCGAATATACCTTGTGGTCGGAACGTCATGAGGAGCATCAGACCCACGCCGATGAGCATGTAATTGATCGCACCAACTTGAATCTTTTGCATCACCGTGACTCCAAAGATCTTGAGCGGCTGATCCTTTGTGAGTTCACGAAGGAAGTTGTCGCTGAATACAAATATGCCCCAGAACAACATGGATCCAACAATTGAACCTGAGACTTTTGCAACGCCACCAAGCACTAGTGCCGTCAAAATATAGAACGTCACGTCACGGCTGTAGTTGTCGGGCTGCACCGATCCGCGATCAAGAGCAAAGACCACGCCGCTGAACATGCCAATCAGACCACCGATCATCAGTGATTGCATTTTGTAGCTGTACACACTCTTGCCAAGACTTCTCACCGCGTCTTCGTCTTCACGGATTGCTTTCACTACGCGGCCCCAAGGGCTGCGCATCAACATGAATACAAGTGTCGCAAAGATTCCAACAAGTGCCCAACCGACAAGCAATGTCCAAATGGTGTAGCCGCTGTATTGGAAAGGTCTAATTCCGTATTGGGCACCAGGATCGAACGGGCTCAACTCTCGAAATTGAATACTGAATCCATTGATGCCATCGCTGCCGCCAAAATACTGCTTGAAGCGCACCGAACGTACAATCAGGCGCACCATCTCCGCCAGCGCAATCGTCACGATCGCCAAATAATCGGCGCGCAACCGAAGTGTTGGAATACCGACGAGAAGCGCAAGAACAATTACGAATGCCATGCCGATTGGAATACCCCACCACATTCCAATTCCGAAATACTTGCTGGTCATACCAATTCCGTAGGCACCACAAGCCATAAATGCTGCCTGGCCAAAGTTCAACAATCCGGTGTATCCGAACTGCACATTCAGTCCGATTGCCGCCAATGCAAAATACGCTGCATCGACTCCAGTCAGCGCTTTGCAGGTGTTTTGAATGATGTTTATCCAGTCCATGAATCAACCAACCCTTTGTTTGCGGCCGAGAATTCCTTGTGGACGAACAACCAGCACAATAATCAAAATGAGAAGAGCCGGCACATTCTTGAGCTCAGCAGGAACAACAAGCGATGCCATTTCGACAAAAATCCCCACCATGATTCCACCGACCAATGCACCAAAGGCAGAGCCAAGACCGCCCAAAGTAATTGCTGCGAACATCAAGAAAACTAAGCGAGATCCCATCTCAAAGCCGACCTGTTCATCCAGTCCTCTAAAGATTCCGCCGAGCGCTGCAAGTGCGCCACCTGTAAACCACACGATTCGAATGATTCGTTGTGTATCAATTCCTGTTGATGAAGCCAATGCTGGGTTGTCTGACACCGCTCTAATTGCTTTTCCAGTACGGGACTTCTGAATAAAGAGCGCTACCGCAATCAACACCAGCAACGAGAGAATCGCCGTCGTCAGGTCACGCGGTGTAATAGAAGTTGGACCTAGTCGCATCACTGTTTGTGCGCTGTAGTCATTGAGCGGCCTAGTACGACCACCAAATTGATACAGATACATATTGCGCAGCACAATCGATAATCCGACAGACACAACCAATTGCGAAATCAGCCCGACTCCGCGCTTTCGCAACTTTCCGAATATGAACACGTTGAGGGCAAGACCAAATAGTCCACCCATCGCGACAACGATTGGCGCCGCAATAAGTAAAGGTATTCCCATCGTTACGTTTAACAAGAAAGCCATCAATCCGCCGAAAGTGACCATCTCACCGTGCGCAAAGTTCGTTAGACCGGTAGTTCCAAAAATGAGTGAGAGTCCAACAGCGCACATTGCAATCACCAAGCCAAGACGCAAGCCGTCGGCAGCGCGCTGAATCATTCGATCAGTCAAGGTTTGGCTTGATGTATTGGACGAACCAGTAAAGAATGTTGTTCGTTTCACGGAAGTTGTGAAATCATCCTTTTTGATGTTTGCTACCGCCTTCACCTCGTCGATCATGGCAAAGCCATTGGGCAACGATGCGACATCTAAGGTCACGACATAATCGTCGCGGGTAGCAACTGGAAAAGAAATCAATCCTGTCGCATCGGTAACGCCAGTACCTACTACGGCTCCCGAAGCCGAAGTGACGGTGATGCTTACGCCGGCAACAGGTTGTTTCTGCGAAACTCCATTGACAACTGTTTGGTTTTGAACAGAAGCAATGATCGTCAAACCATCTTCAGCGGAGACACTCTTGGCAGAAGTGCCGAACATAAGAAGTGATCCGACGACGACGGCAAAAGCACGCATGATTCGCCATGACCGCCCATCCATCTCGCCTCTTTTCACGCAAACACTCCCAAGATCAAGTTAATCAAGTCAAGCACATCGGGGTCACAACCAGGCATTTAACCTCGAGCAGCCAGACCGAGCTTCAGGGCCGAAATCCAAACCGCAATTGCTAAAGCAACATGTAGCGCGACCATCTGCGCAGGTACGCCCGAAAAATACTGCAGATAGCCAAGGGCGCCCTGGGCTACTGCTGCGACTAGAAATATCTCCAATGGCCGACCCAATATTTCCCACTCCCTAGTTTGCTTTTTGATGCGGACAAACAGGAACAGTGTCAATCCAACACAAAGTAAAACAAACATGCTGTGGGCACGAGTGATAGTCCTCAAATCGAAACCAAGACGAATTGCTCTTTCGTCTCCGGCATGGGGTCCGGTACCGGTCACCAATGTGCCAAACACAATTGCAATGCCAGACAGTGCAACTATCCATTTCGATGTTCGGATAGATAACTGAGAGAGAGCAGAAACCGAATCAGAACGCTTCTGAAGCTGCGGTTTTGCCTGATCTACCAATAAAACCGCAGTAGTGATGAGCGCCATCGAAACCAAAAAATGAGCCATATTCGACCAAGGATTGAGTCCTGTAATCACCACCAACGCACCCAGTAACACCTGTACAAGCACTCCGATCACAAGGCCGATTGCGAGCCAAATCGTTTTGCGATGACGTGGGGAAACGAAAAATGAACCCAACGCAGAGGCTGCGACCGCCGCACTCACCACACCTGTAAAAAGTCGATTGATCTGTTCGATCGCGGAGTGTCCGGTTGAGATATCGACGAATTTGGTCTGGCTACATCCGGGCCAGTCAATGCACCCAAGTCCTGAACCTGTCAGGCGCACAAGCGCCCCACTCACAACAATGACGCACAGAAACCCAAGCGCGCATTGAGAAATTGTCAGAAAAGCTTTTTCGGACAGATTCCTTGTGGGCACTCAAAACACACTACTGATTCCCCTCTGCCGCCTTTGACCCCACTCCAGGTGCTCGGAATCGCCCAAAATCGACATTCAAGGGCGAATATACCACTCTCTGTGGTCAAGGCAATATTTTCTGTGGTTTTTTACTCAAGTTTTAGCTGTTCATACCGATCCCTAATGCGGAACTCACACCGCAAGCAAGTCCAGGGAGCACAACATGAACAGCAATCTTCTTCGCAAAGTCATCGCAATCGGCGCATTGTCAACGACATTTGGAATCGCAGCGACGACCATCAGCACAACAACGGCCGCAGCGTCGCCAGTTATCTCAGCAGTTGTTTCTCAGCTTCCGCAGTTTGGCGACAGTGGTCCAGAAGTTATTCGCCTCCAAGAGGCAATTATGGCCCGTGGTTTCAGCATCAAAGGTGGTGTCACTGGTGCGTATTCGGACGCGACTCGTTCCGCGCTGAAGTCATTGCAAAAGATCGCCGGCTTTAAAGCCACCGGAACTCTCGATGAAAAGACGGCAA
>CAINTF010000294.1 GCA_903853285.1 uncultured Acidimicrobium sp.
ATATCGGAAACCATGAAGTCGCTTGCATCATTTGGCTTGAGCGCAGCAGCACCTTTTACATGTACGTCGCGAATTTTTCCGCACACACTGCAAACGGCGTGATGGTGATCATCGACATTGGGGTCAAAACGCATTCCTCCCTCGCCAAGGTCGATCAATTGGAGCTCGCCCATCTCTGCGAGTTCATTCAGTGTCTGATACACCGTGCGCAATGAAATTCCGGGCATCTGCGCACTTGCAATGCCGTAAAGTTTCTCGGCTGTCGGGTGAGTTTCGTTGTTGTGCAGCAGCGAGAAGATCAGCTGTCGCTGCGGAGTGAGTTTGCGTCCCATCGAACGAAACTGCGTGGCCAACTCGGCTGGTGAATGCATGGACGCAACAGTAACTCAATTCCAACCTAATTTGCAAGTCTTGCTAACTAACAATAGTTGTGACTTATGGCAATTTGCCCATGTTGCGGGCATTTGGGTAGCGGGCATTCCATCTCCCTGATTTAGGCTTTCGCCGTGAACTTTGACCGACAGCACAATCTGGAACAACTCCGCAACGAGCAATTTGACGTGTTGGTTGTTGGTGGAGGAATTACTGGTGTTGGTGTTGCGCTCGATGCTGCATCTCGTGGACTGCGCACTGCCCTGGTTGAACGGGAAGATTTTGCGTCGGGAACGTCTTCTAAGAGCAGCAAACTCATCCACGGTGGTTTGCGCTATTTACAACAAGGCGAAGTTGGGCTGGTGTACGAAGCACTGCACGAACGTCAGCGCCTACGACGCAATGCACCCCATCTCGTTCAAATTTTGCCTTTCATGATTCCAATACTTTCTCGCGATGGTGTCATTTCCAAAAAGATTGCGCGAGCACTTGGCAGTGCATTATGGATGTACGACCTCACTGGAGGATGGCGCATCGGGAAATTGCATAAGCGTCTTAAGGCCGACCAAGCAAATTTGCACCTGCCAACCATCAATACAGACAGAATGTCGTCTGCGTATTTGTACTACGACGCTGCGGCAGATGATGCGCGACTATGCGTCACCGTTGCTCGAACGGCTGCGCAACATGGAGCGGTCATCGCCAACCAATGTCCTGTTGCCAACATTTTGCATGATGAAATGGGCAAAGTTGGTGGCGCACTCGTTCACCCACTCGGTAGTGAACCATTCGAAATCAAGGCTCGTTGTGTGATCAACGCTGCCGGCGTATGGGCCGACAATGTACGCGAGACCGATGAAGGTGTTCATCCAAACAGCATTCGCCCGGCAAAAGGAATCCACATCACATTGCCTTGGAAGATGGTGCGCAATGACATTGCTGTTGTCATTCCGGTCAAGGTTGATAAGAGAAGCCTCTTCGTCGTTCCATGGATTTCAAATCACGACGGCACATACCAATACACATACGTCGGTACTACCGACACAGACTTCGTGGGTGGAGTCGATGAATCGCAGTGCTCCAAAGACGACATTGATTACGTGCTCACGGCACTCAATGCTGCGATCAATACCAACATCACACGCGATGACATCACGGCAGTGTGGTCGGGACTGCGTCCACTCGTGCGCAATAGCGATGGCACAACTGCGAAGGGTAAAACGAGCGACCTCTCTCGCAAACATCAAGTTCGCATCTCTGATGCTGGCATGATCTCAATCACTGGCGGCAAACTCACCACTTATCGCAAGATGGCAGAACACGCAGTTGATGCTGCATGCAAACAACTTGGAATCAAGGCTCGATGCCGCACAAAGCGTCTTGCGTTTATCGGCACAAATGGCTTTCGTTCTTCAATGCTTCGCGGCAAAGACGCTGGACTCGCGGAACGTTTCGGGAGCGAACTCACCGAGGTTAAATCACTCATCACCCAAGACAATCGGCTGGGCGAACCGCTCATCGAAGGGCTCTCCTACCTCAAGGCTGAAGCAATTTTTGCCGTGCGTAATGAGATGGCCCGCACACTTGACGATGTGCTCACTCGTCGTACACGAGCGCGCATTATCAATCGACCGGCAACTCTTGCCAGTGCTCGCAGCGTTGCAGAGTTGATCGCGCCCGAACTGAAGTGGTCACTTAACGACATCACCCAACAAGTAAACGACTTTGTTGAATCGTGTGCTCGCGAACTTGATGCAGCGATGGTCAGTGAAGCCGAGTTTGTGCAGTCAACTACAGTCAACCCTGCAACTAGTAATGACTAAACAACTGATTGAGGCGTAATGACACAAGCGACAGATCCAATTGAGTTTGTGGGTCAAACCTCACCGATTCAAGAACGCTTCAACGAAGTATCTTCTGAGGCTCTTTCGCCAAAGCTGATTCAAGAACTTGCAAAGATCTGTGCAACCTCA
Source organism: uncultured Acidimicrobium sp. (assembly GCA_903853285.1). Taxonomy (GTDB): domain Bacteria; phylum Actinomycetota; class Acidimicrobiia; order Acidimicrobiales; family Ilumatobacteraceae; genus UBA3006. The sequence continues at coordinate 2,346 of CAINTF010000294.1, forward strand.
ACAGAAGATCAAGATCTTGCAGACCACGGTCGCGACTGGTGGCCACTCGCGATGCACTGGGCCATGCAGGGCAAGACTCCGCGCAAGCCACACGCGATTTGTCGACCCACATCTACCGAACAAGTTGTATCCATCGTCGCGTTGTGTAACGAAAACCGAATCCCACTTACCGTCTCTGCCGGCCGCAGCGGAGTTTGTGGCGCAGCAATTCCTGTTTATGGCGGCGTAGTCATTGATACATGCATGCTCGCAAGCATTATCAGCGTCGACAAAGTATCTGGCGTTGTTGAAGTCCTCCCAGGCATGTTCGGTCCAGATTTTGAAAATGAATTGCGCGACAAGCACGGCGTGACAGTCGGACACTTTCCACAGTCGTTCGATATCTCGACCGTAGGCGGATGGGTTGCATGCCGAGGAGCAGGCCAGTATTCGACGCGCTACGGAAAAATCGAAGACATGGTCGTTGGACTCGAAGTAGTCCTCGCTAACGGCACAGTTGTTTACACAGGAACAGAACCAGCAGGCGCCAACGGCCCTGACCTCACTTCACTCTTTGTAGGTAGCGAAGGCACGCTCGGAGTAATCACTCGAGTTTGGCTGCGTTCACACCCATTGCCAGCCACACAACAACGAGCTGCTTATCTATTTCCAAGCTTTGTAGATGGCATCAACACTTGTCGTACCGCTGTGCAACATGGCGCAACTCCAGCCGTACTGCGTTTGTACGATGCCGACGAATCCAAAAGATCGCACGGTACCGACGGCAAACAATGCACACTGCTCGTGCTGGATGAAGGCGACGAGCGCTTAGTCGCAGCAACACTTTCAATTGTTCACGATGCCGCAATAGCTAACGGCGCACAAGTTGGAGATGTTGAATTGGTAGAAAAGTGGATGCATCACCGCAACAACACGAGCGGGCTTCAAGAAGCAACTCGTCGAGGCTTCATTGTCGACACCATGGAAGTTGCCGCCCAATGGAGCGCACTAGAAGCCATTTTCACAAATGTTCGTTCTTCGCTCATGGCGGTTGAAGGCGCAGTGAGCGCTACATGCCATTTATCGCATAGCTACCTCGACGGAGCCTGCCTCTATTTCACATTCGCAGCTAAACCAACACCCGAGTTTGAGCAGAGATACGTGCAGTTGTGGAACGCATGTCAACGCGCGGCTCTCGACAGTGGCGCAAATGTCTCCCACCATCACGGTGTTGGTCTTAATCGTGGACGCTTTTTGCCAGAGTCACTCGGTACCGGCATGGAAGTTTTGCAGTCGATCAAAAACACACTTGATCCGCGCAACATTTTCAACCCAGGCAAACTTGGACTCAACCCAGACACAGACACGGCAAAGCGAAAGTCGGTCTGGCCTTGAGCATCCTCGTTATCGATGTTGGTACGAGCGGACTTCGCGCAGCAGTTGTGCGCCCAACAGGCAGTGTCGACCACCTCTTCTACGAATCACTCGCACCAAGCTCCCCCTTTCCAGGTCTCGTCGAGTTTGATGCGATGGCAATGCGTGACGCGGTGCTGCGGGTTGCCAATGCTTCGCTGAGCGCTGCCGGCAAAGTTGACGCGGTTGGAATCACCAATCAGCGAGCATCTGCAATTGCGTGGGATAAGAACACTGGAATTCCCATAGGACCGGCACTCGGTTGGCAAGATTTACGAACGGTAATTGAATGCATCACAGCTCGTTCAGAGCACGGATTATTTTTGGCGCCAAACCAAACAGCAACGAAGGCTTCTTGGATGCTCAAGAACTATTCGATCCCGTCTGCAGCGAAGATCTGTATCGGAACTGTGGACACATGGGTTGCCTTCGTACTTTCTCAAGATCAACTCTTCGTTACCGACGACACCAATGCCGCAGTGACGGGTTTATGGACTTTGCAAGATCAATCGTGGTCGCCACGCATTCTTGACATTTTCGGAATCGACATTGAGATGTTGCCAACGATCGTGAGATCCTCCGGGGTCGTTGGTCATGCAACTGCCCTCAATGGTGCTCCACCAATTGCGAGTTTGGTTGGCGATCAACAGGGTTCACTTGTTGGCCAAGGTTGCATCACACCCGGTAAAACAAAAATTACATTCGGGACTGGTGGAATGCTTGACACAGTCACTGGCACTACCCCGCCGACCGAAAATCGTCGCTCAAGTGGCGGAACATTTCCCATCGTTGCATTTAGCGATGCAACTGGCATTACTTGGGGAGCGGAAGCGATCATGCTTTCTGCTGGCACAAACATCGAGTGGTTGTGCAACGACATGCAGCTCATTGACACTCCGCAACACAGTCATGAAGTTGCATCACAAGTCGAGACATCCGATGGCGTTGTTTATGTTCCAGCGCTCCTTGGTCTTGGCACACCGAAGTGGGACTACGGCGCACGAGGAACTCTCATCGGAATCACACGCGGCACTACCCGGGCACATGTTGTTCGTGCCGTGCTCGAAGGCATTGCCCACCGTGGCGCCGACCTCATGGAAGCAACCATTGCCGACTCGGGTTTGCCAATTGAAACGTTGCGAATTGATGGCGGCATGAGCAAAAACCCAACCTTTGTTCAAGCGCTTGCCAATGCAACTCAGCGACCCGTCGAAGTGTCTCCCGTCACCGAGGCAACCACACTTGGCGCTGCATTTCTCGCTGGCGTAGCGGTTGGTACCTGGAAATCGCTTGAAGAAGCCTGTTCCACTTGGAAACCAGCCTCTGTCGTTGAACCCACCGCAGTACTCAATAGAGCCCAATGGAATCAAGCAGTCGAGCGAGCAAGCGGTTGGATACCCGAACTATCGGGGCTTGACTTCTAGATTGTTATCGCCCCAAAGAAAGAGGAAGTACGAGTGACAACCAAATCTGCGTCAGCTGCGCCACCAGCACCACCCAAGATGCCAACAAGCGCCGACAAGCAATTGTTGGACTTCGCCCTGTCAGCCGAGTTGTCAGTGCATGATCTGTACGTCAATGCAATTAATTCCGGAATGCTTTCCGCAGATGAAAAGATCATGATGGAAATGTTTGCAGATCACCACAAGTCGTATGCACAATCTCTGAATGGATTGCTCGGCAAAGCCGCATCCAATACCCGCAATGAAGCCTTGTACTCGACTTATGCAGGACAACTCACTTCTGCTCAAGCAATGAACCGAGTGTTGCAGTCGGTGGAAAACACCATGGTTGCAACACACACCGACATTCTTTCCAGCCTCGAGGGTTTAGACGGGGCGACTCTCGTTGCATCGATCATCACCGTCGAAGCTCGACATGCAGCAGTTTTCGGCACTCTTCCAAGCTCAAGCCTCAGTAACGCACTGAACAGCGCGGCAAGCTCGCTTGCGCCAAATGCTGCGCCTGCAGCAGTAACCACAGAAACGACGGTGGCACCATGAACGACTTCAACAACCTGACTCGCCGCGAGCTGCTCAAAATGAGCGGACTCTCTATCGCAGGCATCACTTTCCTTGCTTCATGTGGCGCACAAGCCGGCGTTACAGCGAGCCCAAACATTGCGAGCGCTGGAACAGTGCCACCGACAACCGCTTTGGGTGAAGTCGTCATATCCGACACCGTGTTGTTGCGCACGGCGGCATCGCTTGAATACAACGCAATTGATACCTACACCAAAGTTCTCGACGGTGGACTTCTCACAGGTGATTTTGCTTCACTCAAAGATGCGGTCAAACGATTCCGCGATGACCACAACGGTCACGCAGATGCAATCAACGCACTTGTTGTCAGCCATGGCGGCAAGGCCCACACTTGTGCCAACACTCGCGTGAACAATCTCTACGTGGATCCAGCGCTCAAGTTGATCACCGCAGACGGCAATGCAGATGCAGCACGAGACGTGGTGACACTTGCACATGCTCTCGAAAACTTGGCAACTCAGACATATCAAGGCATCGTTGCGTTATTGGCTGAGCCAAGTCTTCGTGGCAGCGCAATGCGAGTTGGCCAGGACGAAGCCCGTCACGCCGTTGTGCTCGCACAAGTCCTCAACCCTGGCTACATGGCCATTGGCCCAAGCACCGACGAAGTAACCGGCAAAGCAAAAGTTGCATCAGTGCCTTCAACGTTTGGAAGTCTTTCAAGTATTCAGATTTCACTTGGAGCACCAAACTCAGAAGGCGCAAAGACAAGCCTTTCGCTGGAAACTCCAAGCCTGAATGGTCTCGTCTATGACGAGATCTCCTGCTAACCGTTAGCTATTTTTACTTTTTAATAGCTAAGCAGCAACTTTTTACACGCCCGTAGACTCAACCTCGACGGTGAGTCGTTCGGATGAT
>CAINTF010000295.1 GCA_903853285.1 uncultured Acidimicrobium sp.
AGCGCTTTCGGCGAGAGGCACAATCTGCTGCTGGACTTACTCACCCAAATATTGTTGCGGTATATGACTGGGGCAAAGTTAACAACACGTACTTCATTGCCATGGAGTTCGTGCAAGGACGCACACTCGCGAGCATTCTGAAAGAAAAGTTGCGCCTGACCGCACAACAGGCATGCGATGTTGCAGTGGATGTTGCAAGCGCTTTGGGTTTTGCACACGAAAACGGTGTCGTGCATCGAGACATCAAGCCTGGAAATATCTTGATTGGTTCAACAGGCCAAGTGAAGGTTGCCGACTTTGGCATTGCCAGAGCACTCGGCGCCGCAGTGGAAGATGGCTTGACACAAACTGGATCGGTGATGGGTACTGCAACATATCTCTCGCCCGAACAGGCGCAGGGGTCACAGCCAGATCCAAGAAGTGATATTTATTCGCTTGGCGTCGTGATGTATGAGATGGTTGCCGGTCGCGCACCCTTTATTGGCGACAATGCAGTTGGTATTGCGTACCAACAAGTGCATGGCGTACCGCCTGCATTGAGCGAATTTGCTGGTGATGTACCGAAAGAATTTGAAGCGATTGTTGCCAAATGTATGGCCAAGTCGGCCGAGCGCCGTTATGTAAACGCGGGTGCATTGCGCGATGACTTGCGCAGATTTAGTGCTGGAGAAGAAGTTGTTGCACTTACCGATGTTCGTGGACGAAAGACACTGTCTCAGTCAACCGAAACTATGGCGATACCCGTAGTTGCTAAAAATCAAACTACAAACAGCAGTAACACTGATAGTCACGAATATGAAGACTCATACGACGACATCGCTCCGCGGCGTGCCGCGTCATACATATTTGGCGCAGTATTCACCGCCATTATTTTGCTAGCAGCCGGTGTTTTTATTTATAGAACTGTCGATCGTGGGTCGGCAACCTCACTCACAATTCCAGACGTCACCAACCGCACTCAGGCAGAAGCAAGCCAAATTCTGCTCGATTTGGGGCTCACACCAATACCCAATGCAGTGATTAATGATGCTGTCGGCGATGACATTGTGTATGCACAAGACCCGCCAGCCACCGTTGCTGGTCACCAAGGTGACGTGGTCACGATTACCTATAACCCTGCGAGACAATTACAGACCGTCCCGCCCATTCAAGGGCTTTCTGTTGAAAATGCAACCCAGATACTTGCGCCACTTGGTTTGCAGTTGGTAATTCTTGAAGTTCGAAACGACCCGCTTGTGCCGTTGAATCAGATCATCACCCAAGACCCTTTGGCGAATGTGCAAGTTCGCTCTGGGTCTGCCGTTTCCGTCATTGTCTCTGGTGGCACCGGAGGCAGCAATATTCCAAATATTGAAGGACAAGTTTCGTCAGCTGCCGAACAGTTGCTGAAGAGTTCGCCATACAACTTCGTAGTCACTATCACTGCCGAAGCAAGCGCAACAGTAGAAAAGGGACGAGCCATACGCACCGACCCAGCCATTGGCACGCCACTTCCTGCGGGTTCGGCAATTGCGTTGATTGTTTCAAGTGGGTCATCAACAGTTGTAGTCCCCGATGTAACAGGAAAAACTGAAGGCGAAGCACAGACCGCAATTAATGCAGCCGGTTTAATCACTGAAATTAAATATCAAAACGTTCCGGCTGGTGATGCGAATGATGGTCGCGTCATTTCTCAGAGTCGCGAGGCACAATCTGCGGTTAACCCAGGCACCAAAGTCACACTTGTTATCGGAAAAACAACTACTCCATAATTTCAACTCAAGTGAGCCTAATTTTTTGTGCGTTTTGCTTTCTCAACAAAAACCTTGAGTAAGTCGTGTCCGAGCGTTGTCAAAATGCTTTCTGGGTGAAACTGCACGCCTTCGACATCCAGTGTGCGATGTCGTACTCCCATAATCATTCCGTCCTGAGTTTGTGCTGTTACCACTAATTCTGTTGGCAGTGATTCGCGCTCAATAATGAGGGAGTGATACCGGGTTGCAGTAATTGGTGATGGCGAACCAGCAAAAATTCCTTCACCAGTGTGATGCACCTCTGATGTTTTGCCGTGCAAAAGTTCTGGAGCACTCACCACTTTTGCCCCATACACATGTCCAATAGCCTGATGTCCCAAACACACTCCAAGCACCGGCACCACTCCAGCGAATGCGGTGATTGATGCACACAACACACCAGAATTTTCGGGGCGTCCAGGGCCTGGTGACAACAACACTGCATCTGGCTTCAGTGCGGTGAGTTCTGCAACGCTCAGCGAATCATTACGCACCACGATTGGTTCAGCGCCAAGCTCGCCAAGATATTGCACCAGGTTGTAGGTGAAACTGTCGTAGTTATCGAGCACAAGTATGCGAGCCACCCCGTAATACTGGCAGCCGATCGGGCGAGGCGAAACCTCATTTACGATCTACACTGGAAAACTCATGGCACCTTCAAAACGACGCACCGGTGGTCGCACCACACCAAAAGGCACCAAGCCTGGTCATCTGCACGAAACTCATCGCTTGGACCATTCCGATCCCAAATCAATGCACGGCAACACCGTCGCTGAGGCATCGTCGCGCTACACACCCCCTGTTGCCCGCGAAGTGAAAGTCAGTCCGCGTTGGGTTCCAGTATTGATGTTTACGCTGCTGGGCCTAGGCGCCCTCATTATCTTGTGTTACTACCTAGGTTTCGTACCTGGTGGTCGCAATAACTGGTACTTGTTTGCCGGTCTGACTGGTGTTTTGGGTGGTCTCTTTACTGCCACCAAATATCACTAGTTTTTTGCTCACTCAATAGGCGCAACAAAATCCATATCTTCAAGACAATGCCGCGGTGGCGGTGGGTCTTGATCCGGTGCCATCACCATTCGTAATTCAACACCACAAACTCCGCAGCGATAACGCACGTTGATTCGGCGCATCTCGCCTGCTGGTGGTGGCGCGGGAAGTGTTGAGGTCATGCTTTTCAACATGCCGAGACCAAACTTCCAAATTCCAAAAAAGAGTACGACGCCGAGAAGGAACCAGATAATGGTTCCGAACGACATGATGCTTGACTGTTTCTTGGAAACGTCTTAGAGACGTTCGATGATGGTGGCATTGGCCATGCCGCCACCTTCACACATTGTTTGCAAACCGTAGCGACCACCGGTGCGCTCGAGTTCGTTTAACAGTGTGGTCATGAGGCGTGCACCAGATGCACCAAGTGGGTGACCAAGTGCAATCGCTCCACCGTTGACGTTGACCTTGCTCATGTCTGGGTGCAATTCTTTTTCCCATGCCAAGACCACCGAAGCAAACGCTTCGTTGATTTCAACCAAGTCGATGTCGTCCATGGTGAGACCAGCACGCTCAAGCACTTTTTTGGTTGCAGGAATTGGAGCAGTCAACATATAGCGCGGGTCTTCTGCTGCCATTGCAAAGTTGACGAAACGAGCACGTGGGGTCAAGCCCAACTTCTTTGCGCGCTCTTCGCTCATGATCAACAATCCAGAAGCACCGTCGGTGATTTGTGACGAGTTGCCAGCAGTAACGCGGCCACCCTCTTCAACAGGTTTGAAAGCTGGCTTCAATGAAGCGAGTTTCTCAATCGTTGTTTCACGAATACCTTCGTCTTGGGTCACCATGTTGCCATCGGCACCCATGACTGGGTGAATTTGGCCTTGAAAACGACCTTCGCGTGTAGCGCGTGCAGCAAGTTCTTGCGAACGAGCACCAAATGCGTCCATGTCTTCACGGGTGATGTTCCACTTATCGGCAATCATCTCTGCCGAGATGCCTTGTCCAACCAAGCCACCAACCGATTCGTAACGAGCTTGCACTCGTGGACCAAATGGAAAACCAAATGTGCGATCGGACAACGATGCACCCATTGGTACTCGCGACATCACTTCAACACCAGCCGCAACAACAATGTCGTATGCGCCAGCCATCACGCCTTGTGCTGCAAAGTGTGCGGCTTGCTGGCTTGAACCACATTGACGATCGACGGTTGTGCCTGGAACACTGTCTGGCCAACCTGCAGCCAAAACTGCATTGCGGGCAACGTTGAGACTCTGTTCGCCAACTTGCATCACACAACCCATCACCACATCATCAATGGTTCCCGGGTCGACGCCGTTGCGTTCAACGAGCGTCTTCATGATTTCGGCAGCAAGATCGACTGGGTGCCAATCTTTGAGCTTTCCGTTTCGCTTGCCACCTGGGCTACGAAGTGCATCGACAATCACTGCTGTGGTCATGATCTGCTCGCTTTCATTTACACGAATGTGCTTTTTTCCAACGATATCTAGTGGAGACGATGGGACTCGAACCCACGACCCCCTGCTTGCAAAGCAGGTGCTCTAGCCAACTGAGCTACGTCCCCTTATTACGGTTCTTTAGGTTACAGGGCAAAGACCGAAGTCCCATAACGCAACTGTCTATAGAAAACGGTGGCCTACGCCTTTGCACGGGTGCGGCGCAAGAGGGGATCTGCGATCCGTAGTGCATTGTCGGCGAATCGCATCACCCTGCCAGCAGCACCAGGTGTTGTGGAATCAATGAGATTGCCCATCACCGCAAGCGTGATGTCGGCAGCCACTTGCGACCCAACCGCAACTCGAAGCCCTGGCTTGAGTAACCACGGATGTCCGATGATGAAACTGAACCTCCGACCCGTGCGCAAAAATGCGTCAAACCGCTCGCCCACTCGCTTGTCATATTCACTGGTAGCGGTTTCAGGGTTTTCCAAAAAGCACGAGATTGCAAGCATGCCCGATTCCAATGAATAGTCGATTCCTTCGCCATTCATTGGGTTCACAAAACCCGCTGCATCACCAATAGCCACCCAACCTGGGCCATGTCTGCGCACGCAACTCATGGGCAATCGCCACGCGCGAGGCTTATCTATATAGTCGCCAAGCGACCACGGCTCTCGAACGATCGA
>CAINTF010000296.1 GCA_903853285.1 uncultured Acidimicrobium sp.
AACAAGATCGAGGGCAATGTCAAAGGAAGTTCGCTTGCCTGCAAAATATTGCTCGAGTTGCTTCTTGGTTTTTAACAAAATTGCCTGAGCCGAAGAATCCTTTGCAGTAATCACTTGCCCGGCGTTATTACGAACGTCAATTGCAACAAGACCTTTGTCTGATGCCACAAGCCTGAGCCTTCCCACAGGTGAGGCAACGACCAAAACATTGCGCACTGGATTGTTCTGTAACTTTTGCTTGCTCTTCATGCCAGTGAATCTAATACTTCACTGCAACCTGTCAAACTAGAGGCATGACGACAATGATGGATATTGAAAGTCCGGCTACAAAGCGAATAGCGCTCGTTGCGCACGACAACATGAAAAATGAAATGTTGGAGTGGGCCGCCCACCACCAGACCGAGTTGAGCCATCACGAACTCGTCGGTACTGGCACAACTGGTCGACTTGTGCAAGAACACACTGGACTCGAAGTCGAACGCCTCCGTTCCGGACCGCTCGGTGGTGACCAACAAATGGGCGCACGCATTGCCGAAGGCAAGATTGATATCTTGATGTTTTTTTGGGATCCGCTAGAACCGCAGCCCCACGACCCAGATATCAAAGCACTCTTGCGAATTGCTGCAGTATGGAATATTCCTGTTGCGTGCAACCGTGCGAGCGCTGACTTTATTATTTCTTCGCCACTGATCTCACAGGTGTATCAGCGGCGAGTGCCCGAATATTTGTAGGACTCAGCCCTTAACTACAAAGTTGGTGGCGCCGGTGGTCCGTACTCATTCATGTTCGGATCGCTGCGTTGCAGTGCAAATACAAATCCGACAATCGGAATAATTGACCACCAACCTGCACGACCAGTGTCGTGCATGCGGCGCCAGCCAATAGCGATAGAGGGGACAATCATCGCGATTGAAAAGAGAGTTCCGATTGTTGAAAAAATTGCCGATGAAAAGTTTGCAGCAATAACAACAAACAATTCCCAAAACCAATAGGCCGATCGCGATGATCTGCCATTGAAGTTTGCGTAGTTTTGAAACCCAGACTTAATAGCAGTTTGGAAGTTCACTCTTTGTCGCCTTGTGGCTTTGGCTCTTTTGGTAATCCCAAAACGCGCTCGCCCACAATGTTGCGTTGAATCTGGCTTGTGCCACCCCAGATGGTTTCAGAACGTGAGAAGAAGAAAGTCGACATCATCGAACTGACTGGGTACCCTTCTCGGCGCTTGTCGCGCAACGCGCCCGGCCAAGTGCCGTCTGCTGGTCCGGCGTTAATCAACATCGAGTTTGCGCCATTGATGTCGAGTGCGAGTTCCATGGCTCGCTGGTGCATCTCGCTCCAATACATCTTGTTACTGGCACCAAGTGCAAGTACACCCATGTCTTTCTTGTTTTCAAGTGTCGCGCTCAATGATCGCAGACCGTTGTAACGCAAGATCTGAATCTTGGTGTAGTACTGCATCAAGCGCTGGCGAATGGTGTCGTCATTGATCGTTCCATTTTCTTTGGCTGCAGCCGACATCAAACGAAACTCTTCTTCAAATCGGCGATAGCCGGTCGTCGCACTCATGCCACGCTCAAACGCGAGTGTGCTGTTTGCTACTTTCCAACCATTGTTGATTCCACCAACCACGTTGTTCTTTGAGCAACGGGCGTCGGTGAAAAACACTTCGCAGAACTCTGCCGTGCCGTCTGGTTGCACGATGCCACGCACCTCTACACCTGGTTGACGCATTGGCACCAACAAGTATGTGATGCCTGCATGCTTCACGGCCGAAGGATCAGTGCGTGTGAGTAAGAAGCAATAGTCGGCGTGATGACCGCCAGTTGTCCAAACTTTTTGTCCATTGATGACCCACTCATCGCCGTCGAGCACTGCAGTGGTCTTGAGGCTTGCCAAGTCGCTACCGCTGTTTGGCTCACTAAAGCCTTGGCACCAACGCATCTTGCCGTTCAAAATCTGTGGCAAAAATTCTTTCTTCTGTTCCTCTGTGCCCCACTGCAAAAGTGTTGGGCCCACGAGTGTGTCGCCAAAAAAATCAGCGCGCATTGGAGCCTTTGCATTTGCAAATTCTTCTGCCAACACAACACCCTGCAGGGTTGACAAACCTTTGCCGCCGTACTCGACTGGCCACGTTGCGCAAATCCATCCACCTTCAAACAACTTTGTTGGCCACGCTTCGTTAAACGCTTTGCGTTCTGCCGAAGTCATCTCGAAATCTTTATCGAACCATCCCTTTGGAAGGTTTGTCTTGAGCCAAGTTTGTACTTCGGTTCTAAAGGCCTCTGCCTCAGGGGTGTATTCGATCATTCCTCTATTCTGCCTGTTCACGGGCTCTCCAGTCCAAGCGCAAGTCACGCCAACGCAGTACTGCGTTAACAGAGCCGTGACAATTGACTCGTAGAATTACTTCATGATTCATGCAATTCTCGGCAGCAGCACGACCGAGACGCTCAATATTGGGCGCATTTTGCTTGATCTGACAATCATTTTGATTGTGGCGAAAGTAGCCGCGGAGGTCTCTGACCGTATTCACGTGCCTGCTGTGATCGGCGAAATAGTTGCCGGAATTTTGATTGGACCATCAGTCTTAGGCCTGGTCAATACCGGCGACATGCTCTCCTTTCTTGCCGAGCTTGGCGTAATCATGTTGTTAATACAAGTTGGGCTCGAGACAGACATCGTCGAGCTCAAGAGTGTGGGACGCGCAAGCATCTTGGTTGCAATCATTGGCGTTGTTTTACCAATGTTGCTTGGTTTCGGAGTGAGCTCAATGCTTGGCGAATCAATCAACACTTCTTTATTTGTTGGTGCGGCGCTCACTGCCACATCTATTGGTATCACTGCTCGCGTGTTCGGAGATTTACGAGCACTTGCAACAGTTGAAGCACGAACTGTGCTTGGAGCAGCTGTTGTCGATGACGTACTCGGCTTGATCATTCTCACAGTGGTTACTCGCATCGTCGAGCAAGGCAGTGTGGGAATCGGCACGATTGCATCGACAATCGGACTCGCAGTTGGCTTTCTCGCCGTCACGAGCACTGTTGGTTTCACCATCTTCCCTCAACTCTTCGCACGTATCGCGAAGGGGGCGCGTTCGACATCCACCGTCTCTGTGGTTGCAATCGGTATCGCACTTGGTTTTTCGGTTCTCGCTGACAAGGCTCACCTTGCTCCGATCATTGGCGCGTTTGTAGCCGGGCTTGCTCTGCGACGCATCGCTACGCATGAACGAGTTGAACGCGATGTCTCATCACTTGCCCAAGTATTCGTGCCGATCTTTTTTCTGAACATCGGAATCTCCACCAAC
>CAINTF010000297.1 GCA_903853285.1 uncultured Acidimicrobium sp.
AAAACACGCTTTCTATTAGTGTGTTTTTGCGCATGAACTCGTCAACATTTCTTGGTCTCAAACCGGTGAGCAATCACACCGAAACCTCTGGGTCGTGGTCCATGATCGTGCAGCCAGGGTTGTGCACTGGCAGTGGCTTTTTGTGGGGTGGTGCAGGCCTTGCATCTGCTGTTTCGGCGATGGAGCAACTCAGTGGTCGACACTGCATTTGGTCGACTGCACAATATTTGTCTTACGCTCGACCTGGCGAGGTAATGCATATTGATATCACACTCGCAGTTGTCGGTCATCAAATCACTCAGGCACGAGCGGTGTGCCATGTTGGCGAACGCGAGATTCTTACTGTTAATGCCGCGCTCGGTGAGCGCACATTTGAACTCGCACATTTATTTGTGCCGATGCCAGATGTGCCGGGCCCGCATGAGCTCGAAACACGAAAGCACCGTCATCCTGTCGACGGCACAATTCATGATCGTCTCGAAGAGCGGCTTGTAATCGGTCGAGAACTCGAGCAACTTGATGGCAAGCCGAACAATGGCCGCACCGTGATGTGGGCCCATATTCCTGACGTCTTGACTGATGTGGACGCAGCAACCCTTGCGGTGCTTGGCGACTTTGTTCCGATGGGGATTGGTCAGGCTCTTGGAGTTCGTGGAGGCGGAAACAGCCTTGATAACACGCTTCGGGTTGTTCGCCTCGTGCCAACTAAGTGGGTCTTGTTAGACATACAGATACAAGGAGTTGAGCGAGGGTTCGGTCACGGATCGGCAAACATGTTTGCTGAAGACGGAACTTTGCTTGCCACCGCCAGCCAAAGTTGCATAGCCCGAATGTGGAAAGAGTGAGATCATGATTCGTCGTAATGGAATGACAGTCCCGCTGCCAGGACACCTACATGCGCAACGCGACAAACTCGCGCAACTTGCCGACTGGGGATATAGCGATATTTGGTCTGCTGAAACTGATGGTGCCGATGCTTTTACTCCTCTTGCGTTAGCAGCGGCATGGGAACCACGGCTTCGACTTGGAACCGCAATTGTGCCGGCTTATACGCGCACTGCACCAGTGATTGCTCAAAGTGTTGCCGCTTTGGCTGATGCAGCACCTGGTCGATTCGCAATCGGCATCGGTTCGTCCAGCAATGTGATCGTTGAAAAATGGAATGGCGTTCCATTCGTTGACCCATATAAGAAGGTGCGTGATGTTGTGCGCTTCATGCACGACGCGTTCAGTGGAGAAAAGATCACTAAAGATTACGACACATTTTCTGTCAATGGTTTTCGACTCAGTATCAAGCCAGAACAAAAGCCAACTATTTTGGTGGCTGCGTTACGCGAAGGCATGCTCAAGTTGGGTGCACGTGAAGCAGATGGCGTGATCATCAACTGGTTGTCCGCGCAAGATGTGAGCAAGGTCGCCGCAGTCGTGAATAGCGCAGCAAATGGTGTTGAGAAGGAAATAACCGCACGCATTTTTGTATGCCCGAGCGAAAACACCGAAACAGTGATGGCGGGTGCAAAGTTTGCAATTGCCGCCTATATGAACGTGCCCGTCTATGCCGATTTCCATCGTTGGATGGGTC
>CAINTF010000298.1 GCA_903853285.1 uncultured Acidimicrobium sp.
AGTCGCTTTTGCTCAGGCAACGATTGCCCTTCGCGGACATGCGCTTGACGGTATTGGTTGGGCCCTCGGGTTTGCAAGCTTTGTTGCGCTTGCAGCGTGGTCAAGCAACGATCTCTATCTGCGAGTTGAAATTGCTCTCGTTGGTAGCTCAGCAGTTTCGCTTGTCAGTTTTATGCTTGCGTTGCGCAGTCGAATGCTCAAATTTTCTTGAGGCGGTTCGTTTCGTACGCAATGTCGTGTTGCACCATCATGTCAACAAGTTGATCAAATCCAACTTCGCGTTTCCAACCCAATTTCTTTTCTGCCTTTGACGGATCGCCAATCAATAGGTCGACTTCAGCAGGTCGGAAAAATTTTGGGTCGTGTTTCACATACTGGCGGAAATCACCAAGACCAGCTTTTTCAAAAGCAAGCGTCAAGAATTCGTCAACACTGTGAGTCTCGCCAGTTGCAATCACATAGTCATCTGGTGCGTCTTGCTGCAACATCATCCACATGGCCTTCACGTAGTCGCCCGCGTATCCCCAATCGCGCTTCGCATCGGTGTTGCCAAGTACGAGTTCTTTTTCGATACCAAGTTTGATTCGTGCAGCGGTATTGGTGATCTTGCGAGTCACAAACTCAAGCCCACGGCGCGGGCCTTCGTGATTGAACAAAATGCCTGAGCACGCAAACATTCCGTAGCTCTCGCGGTAGTTGACAGTGATGTCATGACCAAACACCTTTGCGACACCATATGGCGAGCGCGGATGGAAAGGGGTCAGTTCGGTTTGCGGAGTCTGGCGCACTTTGCCAAACATCTCCGAAGACGATGCCTGATAAAAGCGAATCGGATTATTTTGAGCGCCGCCGACCATTCGTACTGCTTCAAGAGCGCGCAAAACACCGAGCCCCGTAACGTTGGCGGTCAGTTCGGCCTGGTTAAACGACATCGCTACAAACGAAATTGCCCCAAGATTGTAAAACTCGTCAGGTTGCACATATTCAAGTGCAGTCACGAGGCTTGTGAGGTCAGTCAAGTCTCCTGGAACAACTTCAACTTCTGGAAATTCGTCGCGCAACAACTCTGCACGTGGGTTGTGCTGGCCCTTCATCATCCCGTAGACCTTGTATCCCTTGGTCTGCAGGAACTCTGCGAGGTGACGTCCGTCTTGTCCGGTGATACCGGTGATAAAGGCTTTGCGCATAACGGGCTCAAATCTAGCAGTTGCACTTGGTCGTCAATAGTCCATGGTAAATAGTTACGCTCAACTGCGTGATCTGCGTACTTGCAGGCGGCGTTGGAGCCGCCCGTTTCCTTCGGGGCCTCGTACAAGTTGTGCCCGCCCGCGACATCACCGCCATTGTCAATACGGGCGACGACACTATTTTGCATGGTCTCTCTATTTCCCCAGATCTCGACACCGTCACGTACACACTCGCGAGTGCGATTGATCCAGTGCGCGGTTGGGGTCTCGAAAACGAATCGTGGACTGCAATGTCCGCGCTCGCTCGTTTCGTTGACGTGCGCCCACAGAAATCCTCTGCAGCGCCGACATGGTTCAACCTGGGCGACAAAGATTTAGCAACACACTTTTATCGCACTGCCCGCCTGCAAGAAGGCGCAACACTTGCACAAGTAACGGCCGAGATCAGTCAAAGTTTTGGAGTCGATGTACATCTAGTCCCGATGTCCAATGACCGAGTCTCTACATTCGTCACACTTGCCAACGATTGTGCCGCCGGGCCACGTGGAACCGAAATTACATTTCAGGA
>CAINTF010000299.1 GCA_903853285.1 uncultured Acidimicrobium sp.
AATTGTTCCCCCCGATTTACTTGAAAAAGCCAATGGGCGTCTGTACACGGCAGAAGTAATCGCAAATAGTTTCGTTGGACTGCCACTCGGCGCTTGGGCGTTCGTAGCTGCCGTAGGGATTCCATTTGGCGCCAATGCTGCTTCATTCGCGCTTGCAGCATTGCTGGTCTCTACAATTCACCTACCTTCGAAAGATCAACCGGCTGTCAATGTTCAGCCTCAGTCATTCAGAGCCGATCTCGCTGAGGGTGTGAAATGGTTGTGGGCGAACAAGCTCATACGAACGCTTGCCATCATGCTTGGGATTACCAATATGGCAACAATGTTTGGAGACGCCATATTCGTTAAATACGCAGCCGACGAACTTGGGGTTACTGGTCGAGGTTACGGATTATTGCTTTCGCTAATGGCCATCGGATCAATCGTCGGAGGTTTCGTTGGTGACCGAATCGCCAAACGTCTTGGGCCCCCACTCGCGATGATCACGTCATTTGGAGTGTTCAGCACTGTCGGTCTTATCTACTTTTTCATGCCACACATTTGGTCTGTGGCTATCGCCGTTTCGGTTATGGGACTTGCAGGTACCACATGGAACATCGTCACCGTCTCTCTTCGCCAGCGCATCATCCCTGCAGAGTTGTTTGGACGCGTCAATAGCGTCTATCGACTCATCGGCACAGGTTCCATTTCGCTTGGAGCACTCATTGGCGGGCAGATTGCTTACAGCTACGGTTTGCGATCGCCCTATCTTGCATCCGTCTTTGTCGGTTGCATTGCTTTTGCTGTTGGAGGACCAATTTTGTATCGCTTGGCTAGCAACTACATTCCGCCAGCAGAAACTCCCGCACCACCATCAATCAAATAAGTTTCACCGGTCATCCAACTGGCTAAGTCCGATGCCAAAAATGTCGCGAGGTTGGCGATGTCTTGAGGAACGCCTAGTCGTTTGGTTGGTAACCGCTTTGCCAATGCATCACCAAAGTTATCAACCAACATCTGGGCGAAATCAGTCTGCACCAATCCAGGCGCAATGCCCACGACTCGAGTCATACCCAACTCACCAGCAAGTTGTTTCGTTAAATGAATCAGTGCAGCCTTTGTCAAGTTGTACACACCGAGGTTTCCTTCGGCACGGAGCCCACCAACTGAAGCAATGTTGATAATCACACCTGGGTGATCGATCATCCATGCTTCCCAAACAGCCTGGCACCAAAATAAAGGACCGCGAAGGTTGACCTGAAATGTCTTGTCATATCGAGCAGCATCAATGCCCAGTGTTGGTCCTGCATATGGATTAGTCGCTGCGTTGTTGACGAAGATGTCAATCTTTCCAAACTGCTTGATTGTTGCCGCGACACAATTCTTCGCGGTTTCAATATCGCCGGCGTTGCCAGCAAAAATTGCTGCGTCTCCACCGATCTCTTCTGCTGTTGCTCGTAACGAATCTTCCTTACGCGACATCAACATCACCTTGGCTCCGGCTTCTACATATGACTTCGCTATCGCCTTACCAATACCACGTGATGCCCCAGTAACCAGCGCAACCTTGCCATTCAGTGAAATTTCCATGTCGGCGACATTAGCCGTCATTCAGTAATTGTGCTGACACGCACTTTCTGGACTCGACGTCCATCCAACTCTTCAGTCGAAAACTTCCAGCCCTGATGCTCGACGGAGTCCCCAATCAGCGGCACCCGGCCAAGCATTCCGAAGATGAAGCCACCTATTGTGTCGTACTCGTTCTCTGGAATCTTCGTTGAAATTTCGTCATTAAGACGACCAATAGGCATTGAGCCGTCAACAAGAAGATCGCCATTGGGAAGAACCCTCAACGAGTCGTCTTCATCATCGTGCTCGTCAACAATCTCACCGACCAACTCCTCCAAGCAATCCTCCAGAGTCGCCAGACCCGTGACACTTCCGTATTCGTCGGCAACGATCACCATATGAAACTTTTTCGCTTGCATTCCACGCATCAAATCTGCAACCAATTTTGTCTCTGGCACAACTTCTACGGTGCGCACTAAGTCACGCAATATATTCATCCCCTTACCAGAACGCTCCGCAATCACAAGATCCTTGACATAGACAATGCCGACGACATCGTCCACATCGTCATCATCTTTCCTAAACACAGGCAATCGACTAAACCCTTCGACGACTGCTTTATCAAGTGCAGCAGTCACCGTCATGTCGTCATCAAGAAACACCACGTCATGACGAGGAACCATGATTTCACGAACCATCGTGTCGCCAAATTCAATCACTGACTCAATAAGTTCACGCTCTTCGTGTTCGATCACGCTGTCTTGTGCGGCAGCTTCAACAATGCCCAGAAACTCCTGCTCGCCAATAAATGGACCTTGCGCAAGACCTTTGCCCTTGACGATCACGTTGGTGAGCCGAATCAACAAACCAGACGTGATTCGAAGAGGCCAAAAGCGCACAATGAATTCGGTAGGCCTCGCAGTGAGTGTTGCTCCCTTGATTGGATTTAGCAATGCATACGTTTTTGGTACTGCCTCTGCAAGCACGAAGAACAAGACGACGTTCAGAGCAACTCCAACAGCTACTCCAGCAGGGCCGAACAAATCATTGGCGACGATTCCAGTCAACGTTGCCTGCACGGTTTGCGACACGTTAATCAGCAACAACAATGGATTTACCCACATGGCTGGCTGGGCGGCTAAGCGAACAAGTGCCTTGCCGGATTTAACACCCTTTTCGGCAAGCGCTGCTGCGCGAGGTTTGGTCATTTGCGACATGCTCATCTCGGCAAGTGACAAGAAAATCATCACAAATAACAACACGACAATCACGAGCAACATCCAGAGGTCAAGTGTCGAAGGTGCCTTTGCAAGAATCACATTCATTGCGTCACCTCTGGAACATGTCGAAAATTGGATGGCGCAGTTGAATGCCAATGAAACGCTTCCAGATGTTTGCGCTCGAGAGCTTGCATGGCTATTGCCGCGTCAGGTGTGTCGTGATCATTGCCGAGCACATGCAGTATTCCGTGCACCAACAGTAAAGCCATTTCGTCAATTTCATTACCTGCATGCTGTGGTGCCTGCTTTACTGCCACGGCTGGGCAAATCACCACGTCGCCAAGCAGCAAAGGAAGGTCGGCAATATCAAACTCATTTTTGTCTGGTCCCTTTGTGAGCGCGCCAGGACCAGGAGTGCGAGTCGCTTCGACAGCGTCGAGCGGAAACGCGAGCACATCAGTCGCGTAGTTATTGCCCATGTACTGAGCGTTGAGCTGCTGCATCGTGTCCTCGTCAACGAAAACCACCGTGAGTTCAGCTGCGCCACGCACACGCTCAGCCTCAAGCACATCAAGTGCCAGTGTCTGCCATCTACCCAAGTCGACTGCAACAGCAACTTGCTCATCCGCGCAGAAGACTTCCGGATTTCCGTCCCCACCCGTGCGTCGTGGTCGAGCGATGCCTGGACGAGTCTCAGCCATCGCGCTTCTTCCAGCTTGTATCTGAATTGATGCGTGCATTCGTCACGCTTTCATATGCAGCAACTATGTCGGCCACAATGCGATGACGAACCACATCAGTTGCGTCCAAATGAACGAAGGCCAAATCTGGAATATCTGTCAACACTCGTTCAAGACCCAAAAGACCGCTCCGACCATCTGGCACGTCTACCTGCGTCGTGTCACCGGTGACAACAACTTTTGTTCCAAAACCAATTCGAGTCAGGAACATCTTCATCTGT
>CAINTF010000300.1 GCA_903853285.1 uncultured Acidimicrobium sp.
ACAGTACTCGCGATATGCCCAATTGAGGCGGTTACTCGCCAGTACAGCGAAATTGCCCATAAAGAATCTTTATTTTTCTGTCAATAACGGTGTGAGAAAGCCCCATATGCGTTAGTTTTTCCATTCCTGATGCGAGAAATACTCGTACAGAAAGGACCAACCACTAACGGATAGCACCGAGCAAAGTCGTACGAACCGAGTCTCTGACAACGGCGTGCGCCACCCGCCACGGGCGAACCCCCAACCCTCACGGGAGGAGTTCTCATGGACGCACAACCAAACGGCATGCAAACGCATGGACGTAAAGGATTTTCATATGACTGGCAGTCACTGCTCGTGCCAGCCGAACCGGAGTTCAGCAAACAGCTGAACGACATCATCAACGACGACACCGTCTCTGCTGATCTCGGCTCCTAACTCAGTCTTTTCTCAGACTCGTAGCTCCCCTTCGGGTTGAGCAACCATTACATGGCCCCTTTGGGGGTAGCGCACGCCCCGACATCGGGCTAACCTTTGCCGTAATGACTTGCACGAACCTGCTCCTCCTTATGTAACGGCAGCAGCCGCATATCGTTGCTGTCGAAACCTCCTGCCTCTGGTCAGGGGGTTTTTTCTTTGTCCCGAACAGTTCTCTCCTCCACCTCTATCCAAGGAACCCACAATGCCTCCACAAAATGTGACACCAAAACAAATGGCCTTTGCCAAGTACACGCCGTTCATTCCGGTTGTCCTTACTGACCGCACATGGCCAAACACAACAATCACCAAAGCGCCGTTGTGGTGCAGTGTTGACTTACGTGACGGCAACCAAGCTCTCATCGACCCAATGGACCCAGAGCGCAAACTGCGCATGTTCAAAACTCTTGTCAAGATGGGCTTCAAAGAAATCGAAGTTGGTTTTCCATCGGCAAGTCAGCCCGACTTTGACTTTGTTCGACACATCATCGAACAAGATCTCATTCCCGAAGATGTCACTATTCAGGTGTTGGTGCAATGTCGCGTCGATTTGATCAAGCGCACATACGAGTGCTTGCAAGGTGCGCCACGCGCAATCGTGCACTTCTACAACTCAACCAACCCCTTGCAACGTCGCGTGGTGTTTGGTCTTGAAAAATCTGGCGTCATCGACATCGCTGTTAAGGCTGCGCAGTTGTGCAAAGAACTCGAACCGATGCTCAAGGGCACCGAAGTGCGCTACGAGTATTCGCCAGAGAGCTTTACGCTCACCGAGCCAGAGTTTGCAATCGAGATTTGTGAAGCAGTAATGGATGTCATCAAACCGACAGCAACGACTCCACTTATTTTGAACTTGCCAGCAACCGTCGAGTGTTACACGCCAAACGTTTACGGCGATGTGATTGAGTGGTTTATTCGCACAATCAAAAACCGCAATACTGTCTGCGTTTCGCTGCACCCTCACAACGACCGAGGATGTGCCGTTGCAGCAGCCGAATTTGGCGTACTTGCAGGAGCCGACCGAGTCGAAGGCACATTGTTCGGCAATGGTGAGCGCACCGGCAACGTCGACATCGTCAACTTGGCAATGAACTTGTTCATGAATGGTGTCGACCCAGAACTCGACATCACCGACATCGACGCATTGCGTCGCGATGCAGAATATTGCAACCGTCTTCCAGTTGCCGAGCGTCATCCGTACGTTGGCGACCTCGTCTACACCGCGTTTTCTGGCAGTCATCAAGACGCCATCAAAAAAGGCCTTGAGGTATTGCCTAATGATTACGACCAGTGGGGTGTTCCCTACTTGCCAATCGACCCAAAGCATGTTGGACGTTCATACGAAGCAGTTATTCGCGTCAACAGCCAGTCGGGTAAGGGTGGCGTTGCGTACATCATGAAGACTGAACATGGATACGACCTACCACGCCGCTTGCAGATCGAATTCTCTCAAAACATTCAGCACCTCACGGAAGATTCAGGAAGCGAAATCTCTCCAGTGATGATGTGGGATGCATTCACAAAGGAATATCTGCCTTCGGTTCCTCGCTGCAATTTAGTGAGTCACGAATTGCGCAGCGATTCCACAACTGGTCATACGGAGATCACTGCACAAATCGACATCGATGGCACCCGCAAAACATTTACGGCGAAAGGCAATGGTCCAATCGATGCATTCGTACACGCCATCCGAGCCGAATTCAAGGGCAACCTTGACGTTAAGGACTACACCGAGCATGCACTCGGCCAGGGTTCGCAAGCAACTGCTGTTGCCTACGTCGAGACGGGTGACGAAACTGGTCACACGCGTTGGGGTGTCGGTATCGACCCCAACACGATCACCGCGTCATTGCGGGCCGTGCTCAATGCATTTGAACGCCATGACTCCAAACACGGCACAAACAGAACCACTAAATAGCTCAACTAGTCTGATCTCATGCAGATAACGGTCGACTTCGACATGTGTGCCGCTACCGGCGGCTGCGTTAATCAAGCACCAGAGGTGTTTGAGATTCGTGACGACGGTTTCTTATATGTCCTGCAAGAAAATCCAAATGAGTCATTGCGGGACAAGGTAAAACTTGCCGAAGACTTGTGCCCTACTGGCGCCATCACCATCACCGAGTAAGACGCGCAGTTACTCGTGGGCTTCACTTCCAAACTCAACTCCGCGTGGGCCACGAGTAATTCAGCATTGTGCGTGGGTCTCGACCCCGACATCAGCAAACTTCCCTTACATCTGCAATCCGATCCGCTCGGTGTACAAAAGTTTTGCATCGACATTGTTGATGCCACAGCCGACACGGTGTGCGCATTCAAGCCGCAGATCGCATACTTCGCAGCAATTGGCGCGGAGGCTCAGTTGCAGGCGGTGTGCGACCACATTCGCACCCAGTACCCACACACTGTGCTCATTCTCGATGCCAAGCGCGGCGACATCGGTGACACGGCAACTCTTTATGCACGTGAGGCTTTCGAGCGATATCAAGCCGATGCCGTCACGGTGAATCCTTATCTCGGGACCGATTCTCTAGAACCATTTTTGCGCACAAGCGGCAAAGGCACCATCGTGTTATGTCGTACATCCAACCCAGGTAGTGCAGAGTTTCAATCTCAACTTATTGACAACGAACCGCTCTACAAGGTAATCGCTCGCACTGCAGCCACCAAGTGGAACTCGATTGGTGATTGTGCTCTTGTGGTTGGCGCAACATACCCAACCGAATTAGCCGAAGTTCGCGCCATCGTTGGCGACATGCCTTTGCTTGTTCCTGGCATTGGCGCACAAGGCGGAGACATTCAAGCAGCGGTCACGGCAGGCCGCACTGCCAATGGCACCGGACTCATTATCAACTCTTCACGCGCAGTGTTATACGCAAGTAGTGGCAGCGATTTTGCTCAAGCAGCACGCACTGTGGCACTCACCACACGAGACGCCATTCGCCAATTCTCCAACTAAAGTTCTTCGTATGCCTCACCCGTTTTTATCTGAAGAGTGGATTACCGAGGCGCGGATTATTCGCGCAAAATACGAAGGACAAGTTCCAAAAATCCCAATCACTATTCGCATGAATCAAGTCATCACCAAAGTTCCATTTGGCAATGGCGATATCACTAGCCACATCGATACATCATCCGGTGTTTTGGTCATGGACCTCGGGCACCTCGACGAACCAGACCTCACAGTGACAACCGATTACGAAACAGCGCACAAAGTCTTTTTCGATCAAGACCCACAGGCTGGCATGCAAGCATTTATGTCAGGTCGCATCAAGGTTGAAGGTGACGTCACCAAAATGTTGATGATGCCGTCAGTCATGCCAGTGAGCGAACTCGCAGAGCAAGTCGCCGCCGAAATTCTCAGCATTACTTCACAGCAATAAAGTTAAAGAGTATTTGCAGCGCGGTCTACTGAGCGAACCAAGCTTGCAGTCACTATTGCAAGCGCTGCGCACACAACTCCCACAAGCAAACCGTTGGAGTAACTCACAACTTTCCCAGATTTTTCAGTGATGTCGTGAACACTGATCATCAATGCTCCACCCATCACCGCGCCCATTTGCGACATCAGTTGCTGCATTGCGCTTGCAACTCCCATGTCACTTGACTTCACAGATGCAGCAAGTAGCGCAGTAAGACTCGGCGCAGCAATTCCCATTCCCAAACCTGTCAATGCCAAGCTCAGCGCAATCACCCAGTCATGTGTGCCGGCACCAATGCTGTGCATCACGATCATTGCGATCAGAATTGCTCCTGCCCCCGCCATTCCAGTATTGCGCTCGCCCGTCCTACCAACGATGTATCCGGCCATAGGAGCAATCAACGAGAACGTCAATGGTCTTGCAATTACTAACCAACCAATGTGTGATGGTTTATATCCAAGGCCATTCTCGAGCAACTGTGGCAGTAGCAAAAAACTTCCCATGTATGCCATGTTCATCAATCCTTGTGTGGCAACAGGAAAAGCAACGTTGCGAGTGCGCAGCCACTTGACTGGAATCAACGGATCTGCTGCTGTTTTTTCCACTTGATAAAAGATCAGTAATGCGGCGATTCCAGCAATACCGCTTGCCAATGTTGCTGGGCTGAGCCAACCCCACGAATTGCCGCGGTTGATCGTAAGCAAAATGAGTACCGACCCTGCACCGAGCGTTGCCGACCCTTTCACGTCAAATCTCACGTTCTCTTGACGGTCAGTATCGGGCAGCAAACGGTAGGACACAAGTGCTCCGAGCACGCACAGTGGTGCCTGCACTAAAAAGATGACGCGCCAACCAAAAATTTCTACGAGCGGAGTGCCCGCAACAACACCAAGCACAGGTGCACCTGCAGTAACGAAACTCCAGTACCCAAGTGGCCGCACTCGTTCGTCGGCACGAAACATTCGGTTGATGTATGCCATTGCTGAAGGGCCAGTTGCAGCACCAGCGGCAGCCGACAATGTGCGAAACACAATTAACGAAACCGCGTTCCAAGCAAAGCCACTAATGAGCGAAAAGATTCCGGCGAAAAGTAACCCACCAACAAACATGCGCTTGTGACCCCACAGGTCACCCGACTTTCCAAATGCAGGCCCAACTACACCAAACGCCAAGAGAGGCGCAGTAATCGTCCAGCTCAGTACGGTCACACTGCTGCCAAGGCTGTCTGCAACAGTTTTGAGCGACACCACCAACAAGGTGATGGTAAAACTCACGGTAAACACTGATGCCAACAACACGGCAAGTGTGGCTTTGCGATGCGTTAAGCCAACTGTCTTTGCAACTTTGCCTGTAAGCAAGCGCGACCAAGGGATGATTGAAATCTCATCAACACCACCAGAGTCAATAATTCCGGCTTCATCGTCGAGCGACTTTGCAAGGTGCTCGTTCTTTTTCACTCTTCTACAATAATGCCGCTACTGCATCAATGCTGTTGTCTTAAGGAAAGACGAGATCGATTGTTGCGCCGCGTGGCACCTGATCACCATTGGTAACCGCTTTCTCACCAACAAATGCCTTGCGCAATTTGTAATTTGGTTTACCTGTGACTTTTCCCACAACGAATCCTGCTTCAAGAAGCCTTGGTTCTACCGTTGCAAAACTATTTCCGATGATTCGAGGCATCTCTACTAAATCTGGTCCGAGTGAAATTGCGTAGGCAACTTGTGAGTCACGTGCAATTTGAGTTCCTGGCACTACAGATTGGGCTCCAATCAAACCTTCGGCAGCAGCGTTGCTCTTGGCAGCCGGTGTCTCAACTAATACCAAGTGCAAATCATTCATTACTGTCTGTGCTTGCTCAAGCGTCATTCCTAAAAGCGATGGCATCTCTCGCGGTGCTGGTCCAGTTGAAACCAACACATCGATTGCGGTTCCACGCAACACTTTGTCCCCTGGTATCAAACTTGGTTGCTCTGGTACCAACCACGAAATTACAGAGCCTGCGGCAACATCTTCGCTTGGCGAATCTTTTTGTGTTGGCACGAGCTCGAGTGCTGTCAGCGCATCAACGGCTTCTTGCAAAGTCTTGCCAATTAAGTCTGGCAATTCTGCAAGCGATGGTCCTTGCGAAATAACGAGAGTTAAGGTCTTGCCCTCTTCAAGTGATTCACCAAACGCTGGTTCAGTGCGAATGACATTTCCTGCGGGCACCTCGTCGCTGCGCTCAGCCGTCACAACGATTGTCCACTTAAACGGCACCACCAAGTTGCGGGCTTCCCCTTCGTTCATCTCAGCAAATGCAGGAATGTTGTGGGAATGCTTCACAAATACTCGATACGAGATTCCACCGGCGATCAACAACGCCACCACGGCCCCTATTGCCACAAACCGCTTATGCCGTTTGATTTCCTCTGGATTCACCACATGAATTGGCTCGTCCGAATTGTTGATGACCATTTTCTGCTCCGAAGCAGCAGTCGGTACAACAGGTCGTGCAATCTCGCCTGTTCTGTCAACAATCTTTTCCTCTATCACCGATTCGAAACTCTTCGATTCAAGCGGCTCAATTGGGAGAGGCATCGGCATCTTGTCGGCAATAGCGGCAAACGCCCTCCCGAAGTCAATTGCACTAAACCTTTCACTCGCTTCGGGCCGTCCAGCACGCTCGAGTGGCGCGGCAATTGGACCCAGATCGGCCGACACTGGCAGCAATTTGTCAATTCGTGCGGCAAGCGTAATTGCCGCTGTATCACCAACAAATGGCAGTGACCCCGTAATTAATTCAAGCAGTGTCAAGGCAAGCGAATAGACATCGCTTTGTTCTGTTGGTTGTTGACCAACTGCGATCTCTGGTGCTGCGTAACTCGCTTGCTCAATACTCATCTGTTCAGAGTGCACCACACGCTTCAGACCCAATCCTGCAAGCCTTACTCGCGAGTCATCACCTAGGAAAATATTTGCGGGGCGTAAGTCTCCATGCACCCATCCTTTACCGTGCAAAAAATGCAACGCTCTGCATACATCGAGACCAACTGCAAGCGCTTGAGATGGAGTAAGTCTGCGACCACGATCCAAAATCTCACGCAATGTTCCGCCTGCATAGTGCTCAAGCACCGTAAATGCATATAACGTCCCATCGACGTCTTGCGTTCCCCAGTCATCTATCGAAGCAAGCGAAGGATGCGACATACTCGCAAGCATTTGCGTCTGCCTCTTAAATAATTCAATTGCATCGGCCACAAGAACTACACCGCTGTCTAAGTCAATGAGGGACTGCGCGGTTGACACTCGAATAACAACACGTTTGTGACTACGTACGTCAGTTGCGTCGTAAACCGACGACTCTCCAGATCCTCCACCCCGAGAATCACCGATGCGATATCGGTTGGCGAATAATGCGCCAACCAATGGATCTTGTCTACTCATGAGCCATTAAACCTAGTCCAGAGAAGACCTTTATGCCCAGTGCCATGTGACCATTGGCCCAGAGCTCTTGAAGTTTGCAGAAAATCGGCGAGAATGGAGAAGTGAAAAAAATTGACTTTAAATTGCTTCTCATCAGTGTCGGAATTTCTGCCGGGCTCGTGTTGTTTGTGCTCGGAGTACGCACTGGTCTCACTGGTCGTGATGCAACAAATCTTCCAGATGCGATCGAACAAATTTCCCCAGGTCAAGGCGATCAAGTTCTCCAACAATCACAAATTATTGTCGACTTCATTGAGGGATATACCGCAACGTTGACAATTGATGGAATTGAGTTACCAACAACTCGTCTCGACGAAGTGATTGCTACGGGAAAACAAATCACCCCTGGAGCGCAAATCAACTTGCCTCCTACTGCAGTCTTTGATGTTGGTAACTACATCATCAGTTACCTTCCTCAGGCTGGCGCACCGATAGAGGAACTCACTCAGGGTGAACACACGGGCAGTGTCCGTTATTGGCTCATCAAAGATGGAGAAAATGCATCGCGTACGTATTCCTGGACTTTCTTCGTCGACTGATTAGTCAATCGTTATTGGGTAAGTGCCCGATATTCATCTGCTGACATCAAGCCTTCAAGCGTCTCGTTGTACGCGAGTTGCACTTCATACAACCAGCCTGAACCAAACGGATCAGAGTTGATCAACTCCGGTTGATCATTAAGCAATTCATTGACCAATACAACAGTGCCACTCACGGGTGAACCGATATCGCTCACGCTTTTGCTGCTCTCCACTTCGGCAACAGCTTTACCTGCGACAACTGCGTCACCGACCGATGGCAATTGCACATCAACAATTTGTCCAAGTGCATCTTGCGCGTGATCAGTGATTCCCACTCGAGCAGACTCGCCGTCGACAAGC
>CAINTF010000301.1 GCA_903853285.1 uncultured Acidimicrobium sp.
GTGCCGTAGACATTGAAGACCAGTGTTTCCAGCAACTGGCTCTGCAGGCACCAGTAGCTGGAGATCTACGTCAATTGGTTTCAACTATCAAGATCACTGGCGAACTCGAGCGTTCAGCCGACTTGGCAGTCAACATCTGCAAAGGTGCGCGACGAATTTATGGTCACGACATTGATCCAGTGTTGCGTGGCTTGATCACAAAGATGAGCGAGCAGGCTCAGCAGTTGTTTATCTCGGCAATGGACGCATTCGAATCAAGTGATGCACCAAAAGCTGCAGCCATCGACGATATGGACTCTTTTCTAGATGGATTGCATCGTCAGTTCATCCAAGAAATTTTTGAGTGTCATGCTCGAGGAAAAATGGATGTTCAGGTTGCCGTTCAACTTGCAATCATCGGCCGATTCTTTGAGCGCATTGGTGACCATGCAGTAAACGTCGGTGAGCGAACTCTGTTTATTCTTACTGGTGTTCTTCCGGAACATCGTGGTGCTGCGCGATTTAAGGCACGACACTCCGGTGACTCGCAATCATCGTCAGACTCTTCGTCGTAAATCTGTAGTGATTTAGACATGACGACCATCTGGTTTGTCACTTTTGTAGCGATCGCACTCGTCGCTGGTGCAATTTTGGGTAGGAAATCGTCACGGACAGGAAACCCTCAACCTATAGAACTCGCTGACACGGCACCGCGTGTTGATGCGATAGCGAAAGTGGTTGATGAACAACTGCTGGATGCGTTTGATCTTCTGCCAATCGGAGTTGTGATTAGCCGTGACCAAAATGGTGCTCTACTTCGAAATCGAATCGCAACGGAAATGACTGGAGTTCGGCATGTTGACATTTTGGTTGACGAAGCAGTTGTCGCGCTTGTAAGAGAGACAATTGAGAGCGGAGCACAAAACAAATCGATGCAGGTCGCTGGCCCGCCTGATCGTTTCTTTCAATTGAATTCACAACGATTGAACAATGACGGTGTGGTCGTCACAATTGAGGACACCACCGATCGAGTTCGAATTGACACCGTTCGCACTGATTTTGTTGCCAACTTAAGTCATGAATTGAAAACTCCTATCGGTGGCATCGCAGCACTTGGCGACACCATGGTGGACGAAACCGACCCCGCAGTGATGAAGCAATTGGCAGAGCGAATCGTTCGTGAGTCTTTTCGTATGGCGGGGATTGTGAACGACTTGCTCGATCTTTCGCGAATTGAATTTGGGCGTTCTACAGAGTGGGAACGCATCGAAATGAACGGCGTAATCAAAGAGGTTGTCGCACTTTCACAAGACAGTGCTCGGCGCCACAAGGTTGAGCTCGTGACCAGTGGCGATTTCGCAGCCGAGGTTTTTGGGGATCGAAGCCAACTTGTTTCCGCATTTTCCAATCTTGTTGAGAACGCTGTTAAATACAGTGACGAAGATCGGCTTGTCAAGATCATTGGTGATGTACGGGTCGATGATCTGACGGTTGCGATCGTTGATCAAGGCCTGGGAATTGCCCCGAAGGATCACGAACGAATTTTTGAGCGTTTTTATCGAGTTGATAGGGCGCGTAGTCGATCAACCGGAGGAACAGGACTTGGACTGTCAATTGTGCGACACGTCGTTGACAACCATGGAGGAAAAATAGAACTGAAGTCAAATGAGGGCGAAGGCGCAACCTTCACTGTTGTTTTACCCCGATCAAAGGAAAACTAAATGAGTCAGCCAACCGAATTGCCAATGGTGCTTGTTGTTGAAGACGAGGAATCGTTTATTGAGGCACTTGATATTGGTTTGAAGCGTGAAGGCTTTCGTGTCAGTGTTGCCAAAGATGGGGCAGAAGCTCTAATGATGTTTGACAAAATTAATCCCGACATCATCCTGTTGGACGTGATGTTGCCAAAGGTTTCGGGAACAGATGTATGTCGCGAAATTCGCAAAAAAAGCCAAGTTCCTATCATCATGGTTTCGGCAAAAGGGTCAGAGATAGACACGATCATTGGCCTCGAAGTTGGCGCCGATGACTACATCGTTAAGCCCTATCGACTGCGCGAACTTGTGGCTCGCATTCGTGCCGCTCTGCGCCGTAGCTCGTTGACCCCAACCGAGATCGACGAAGTTGGTTTTGGCACAGTCTCAATCGGTGATGTTGCGATTGATCCAGAACAACACGTGGTGACTGTTCGCGGCGAAGTAACCAAACTGCCGCTCAAAGAATTTGAGTTGTTGTATGTACTTGTCGCTAATGCGGGTCGTGTAATGACTCGTGAAACATTGATTGATCGAGTGTGGGGTACCGATTATTACGGTGACACCAAAACTCTCGATGTACATATCAAGCGCTTGCGAAGCAAAATTGAATCGGAGCCAGCAAACCCAACACGGTTGGTCACCATCCGTGGCCTTGGCTACAAATATGAGAAAATGAGCGCATAGCAACACAAAATAGACATACGGGCCTCGCGCCAGTGAGCTCCCTGACGCGGCTGTCGCGCGTGCATGTGTTGATGGTCGTCGGCGAGGCAGCACTTGCAGTTTCATTGGCAGACTCACTCTTTTTATCGATTAGCCCTGATGCCGCACGTTCAAAGGTGATTCTGTTTTTGGCAATCAGCCTCGCTCCTTTTGCGGTGCTCGCACCAATTATTGGGCCATACATCGATCGCTTGCCCGGCGGCCGACGTATCACCGTGTGCATAGTTGGAGTTGCGCGCGCGATGGTATTGATTGCGATGATGAAGTGGTTGAACTCACTCGCACTGTTTCCGCTTGCATTTCTTTCACTTGTACTAGCGAAAACGTATGGGGTGTCGCGCTCGGCGATTATGCCAACTGTTGTTGATGGTGACGAGCAATTGATGGCGGCTAATGGAAAACTCGGGCGGTTGACCAGCGTTGTTGGTTTTCTTGGTGGCGCACCAGCCTTCTTGTTACAACTCATCGACACCAGATTGTCGCTCGGGTTTTCGGCCTGTGCGTTTGCATGTGCAGGTATCGCTGCGCTTGCACTGCCTCGACATGTGGCAGCAGTTCCGAACACAATGCAAGAAATTGAGAAACACGAACTTCATGAGCCGGAAATTCGTCAAGCCGCATTCGTGATGCTGGTGTTACGAGCGGCAGTTGGATTTATGTTCTTCCATTT
Source organism: uncultured Acidimicrobium sp. (assembly GCA_903853285.1). GTDB lineage: Bacteria > Actinomycetota > Acidimicrobiia > Acidimicrobiales > Ilumatobacteraceae > UBA3006. The sequence goes on from CAINTF010000301.1 coordinate 3,130, forward strand.
AGCCTTTTGGTTGCGCGATCAAAAAGCAGGCACTGCGTGGTTTGGATTGGCAGTTGCTGTCTGTTCCCTCAGCACATTTGCAGCCAATGCTGTTGGTCCATTGTTACGTCGGCGTATTCACGAACAGAGAATGCTCAAACTATGTATTGCATGTGTTTGTCTTGGCGGACTGGTTGCTGGATATTTCGGTGGAGTTACCGCGGGAATTATTTTGGCTGGAGTGGTGAATGGAGTCGGTTCAATCGGCCGGCTTGCATTTGAATCAACAGTGCAATCAAAAGCGCCAGATGCAAACCGTGCGCGAGCATTTGTGAGATATGAAACTCGCAATCAAATCGCGTGGGTGATTGCTGGACTGCTTGCAGTCATTGCGACGCCACCTGGAGGGGTTGGCTTCATGATTGTTGGTATTGGGTCAGCAGCTGCATCGCTGCTATTTGTCTTGCAGCTCAATTCGAGCAAGCCACAGACCAGGCGCATCTAACTCGCTCGGTGTAGGCAAATTGCCCGCTCCGGCAAAGAGTTGAGACAGGCCGTCATGCCCAGCGCGCTCGGTGACACCGGCCGCAAATGCATGTCCGCGTTCAACTTGCCGGCGGGTGAGCCGCAAGCCCAGCAGTTGTTCAACGAATGAGTCGTGGGGTGCTGATTCGACCCGTCGTCTTCGAACA
>CAINTF010000302.1 GCA_903853285.1 uncultured Acidimicrobium sp.
AAAAGACCGACACCAAATACACATTGCTCGACCTTGGCCGCGTAGAAGCGCTATTGCCACAAGCCGAGCAGGTGCAGGGCGAAGTGCGCGAGCCAAATGCACGACTCAAGGCATACATCGTCGAAGTTCGCAAGACTCCAAAGGGTCCACAGATTGTCGTAAGCCGTACGCACCCTGGTCTCATCAAGCGTTTGTTCGAGCTTGAAGTGCCAGAAATTGCAGACGGTGTTGTTGAAATCAAGGCTTGCTCACGCGAACCAGGACAACGCACCAAGATTGCTGTCTGGTCAAATGATCACAACGTCGACCCAGTAGGCGCCTGTGTTGGTGCTCGTGGTGGTCGCGTACGTATGGTCGTTACCGAGTTGCGTGGAGAAAAAGTCGACATCATTCCGTTCAGCGAAGACGTGCGCGACTTCATTGCCAAAGCAATGTCGCCAGCGAAAGTCACCGATGTTCGTTTGAGCAGCGACGGCACACAAGCCGATGTCATCGTTCCGGACTTCCAACTTTCGTTGGCAATCGGAAAGATGGGCGTGAACGCCAACCTTGCAGCACGACTTACTGGTGTGCGTCTCGACATTAAGAGCGAGACTCAAGCCGCTGACGAAACTTCTGGCTACACAGCAGTGGTAACTGAAGATGCACCTGCAGCCGACTACGCCGAAGGCGAATGGGTCACTAATGCAGAGACCGGTGCAATGGAATGGCATGCAGCAGATGGTTCTGTTGTGAGCCAAGAACAATGGGCCGAAAATACCGGTGGTTCAATTTCTGACGCTGCAACAAATGGTGAGGGGAAATAACACTTGGCCAAGATCTTGCGCGTTCATGAGCTTGCTAAAGAGCTCGGCATGTCCAATCAAGAGACCCTTGATTTGTGCGGCAAGATGGGCATCGGTGTAAAAACACAATCCTCAACGATTATTGAGCAACAGGCCGATCGTGTGCGTACAAAAGCACAGCGCGAAGGTCTTGTGCGAGACGTACAGCCCGAAGAACCAAAGCCAGTTAAAAAGGCTGTGAAGAAGGCTGCTGCAAAAAAATCTGAAGATGGAACCGAAGATAAGGCGCCAGTAAAAAAAGCCGCAGCTAAAAAGGCTGTTGCGAAAAAAGCCGTCGCAAAGAAAGCTGTTGCGAAGAAGACAGTTGCTGACACAGACTCATCTGATGCGAGAGAGACAACATCAACAACTCCAACTGCAGAGGTGGTTGACGCACCAAAAGCTCCAGTTGCGCATGCTCCAGTAATTTCATCTGCACGCCCAATCCAGTCAACTGCGCCAACTGCACGCGTAGTAGCTACGCCACAACCTGCTCCCGCACCAACAGCAACGCCTGCACCAGTTGATGCAGCACCTGTTGCGCCTGTGGCCGCAACAGAACCAGCTCCAGTTTCGCAACCAGCTCCAACTGCGCCGAGCGCACCAGTTGCGCGCACTGCACCAAGTGGTCGTCCAATTCCTCCGCCGCCAGGCAGTAGTCGTCCAATTCCGCCTCCGCCAGGTGGCGCACGTCGTCCAGGAGACAGCGGTCCACGTCCTCCACTCACTCGTCCAATCGGTCCTTCAACGGGCCGACCAGGTGGTGGCGCAGGTGCACGTACAGGTCGTCTGTCTGGCACTGCGCTTGGTCGTGGTCCAGTCGGAACTGGTGGACCAATGCGTCCTTCTGCTCCAGGTGGCGCACGTCCGGGTGCTCCAAGTGCTCGTCCAGGTGGCCCAGGCGGTCGCCCTCCATTTGGTGGTGGTGCTCGTCCAGGCGGTCCAGGCGCTGGCGCAGGTGCTCGTCCGGGTGGTCCAGGTGCCGGTGGTCCTGGTCGTCCAGGTGGCGGTCGCCCTGGTGGTCCAGGTGGTGGACAACGCCGTGCTCCTAAAAAGAAATCTCGTGCTCGTCGTCGTCAAGACTTCGACGAAATGTTGCCGCAAACTCCAACGAGTTACACAGCAAGCCATGCAGCAGTTCCTGAGGGCATCATCATTATTGAGCGTGGCTCGTCTGCGCAAGAGTTTGCTCCAAAATTAAATCGCACGTCTGCCGACGTAGTTCGTTTCTTGCTCGAGCATGGTGAAATGGTTACTGCAACCATGACACTTGCCGATGAGCAGATGGAATTGTTTGCACTCGAAGTGAGCGCTGAAATCTTGCTCGTTGATCCAGGTCAACAAGAAGAGATGGAACTGCAAGCCATGTTCGATGACTCCGATGATGACGATGAGGCTTTGCAACAGCCGCGTTCGCCGATCATCACGGTGATGGGTCACGTTGACCACGGTAAAACGACGTTGCTCGACCGTATTCGTTCAACAAGTGTGGTCAGTGGCGAAGCTGGTGGCATCACACAACACATCGGTGCATACCAAGTTGTCAAAGAGGGTAAGTCGATCACATTTATTGACACACCAGGTCACGCTGCATTTACCAAGATGCGCGCACGTGGTGCTCAAGTAACTGACATCGTTGTGCTGATGGTTGCCGCCGACGACGGTGTCATGCCACAAACAGTTGAAGCAATTAGTCATGCTCGCGCCGCAGAGGTTCCAATTGTTGTTGCGATCAACAAGATCGACAAAGACAACGCAGACGTTCAGCGTGTACTTGCACAACTTGCAGAAAATCAGCTCACTCCAGAAGCATGGGGAGGAGAGACCATCGTTGTTGAAATGGCAGCGCAAAGCGGTCTCGGTGTTGATGACTTGCTTGAGCAATTGAGTGTGTTGGCAGAAATCGAAGAATTCACTGCGAACCCAACAGGTCGCGCAAAAGGCATCGTGCTTGAAGCGCAACTCGATATTGGTCGTGGCCCAGTTGCCACTGTTCTTGTAGATAAGGGCACGCTCAAAGTTGGCGATCCAATCGTTGCTGGTGCTGCATGGGGCAAAGTGCGCGCTCTGATCAACGATCGTGGCGAGCAAATCAAAGAAGCCGGCCCATCGACACCTGTTCAGGTTCTTGGTCTGAGCGCTGTACCAAATGCCGGCGACGAATTCCGCTCTGCGCCAAACGAAAAGACAGCCAAAACAGTCGCCGAAGCCCGCGAACAGCGATATCGCACGCTTAATCAGCGCGGTGATGCTCGTGTGCAACGTGGAGTCAAGTTGGAAGACATCTTCTCCCAGATTCAGGCAGGCGAAGTTGCAACGCTCAACGTCATTATCAAGTCTGACGTGCATGGCTCGTTGGAAGCAGTAACCGAGAGCTTGCGCAAACTCGAGCGTGACGACGTGCGTGCAGCATTTGTGCACCGCGCTGTTGGTGCAATCACCGAAAACGACATCGCACTTGCCGCAGCGACTAACGCAACATTGATTGGTTTCAATGTGCGACCAGATCGCAAAGTGCGCGACATGGCCGCCGCAGAAGGCGTCGAGATCCGCACATATGAAATCATCTACAAACTGATCGAAGACATCGAAAAGGCCATGAAGGGCATGCTTGCCCCAGAATTTGAAGAAGTGGTCACTGGCGAAGCCGAAGTACGCGAAATCTTCCGCGCACCAAAGGTTGGAGCAATTGCAGGCTGCTCGGTTCGCATGGGAGTTGTTACTCGTGGCTCCAAAGTTCGCTTCCTGCGCGACGGCACAATCATTTGGAAGGGTGCGATCAACTCATTGCGTCGCTTCAAAGACGATGTGCGCGAGGTTCGTGAAGGTTTCGAGTGTGGTATCAGCCTCACCGACTTCCAGGACCTCAAAGAGGGCGACATCATCGAAACATTCGAGCTGCGCCAAATCGCGCGCGACTAGTCTTGTCGGTTATGGCCGATATCAATTTTCATTTCGATCCAATTTGCCCATGGGCGTGGATCACCAGCAGGTGGGTAACCGAAGTTCAACAGCTGCGTAACTACGACGTCTCGTGGAAGTTTATTTCACTCAAGATGATCAATGAGAGCACCGACTATTCGAAGATGTCTCCTGGCCATCTCGAAGGACATGTATTTGGTCTGGAAGTATTGCGCATTGCAAGTGCAGCTCGCACCGCTGAAGGCAATCCTGGTGTTGCAAGCGTGTACACCGCATTTGGCACTGCAGTACACACCAATCATCGACGCGAAGAGGCAATGAAGGACTCCCAAGCGTTTTATCTCAAGGTTCTGACCGAAGCTGGTTTGCCAAGCAAGTGGGCCGAATCAAGCACTGACTCTGCGCATGACGAAGTCATCAGATTTGAATCGCAAGCCGCTCTTGAGCGCACTGGCAAAGATGTTGGTACACCAATCATCACATTCAACCCACAAACGGATCGTGAAGCGAGTCTCTTCGGCCCAGTGATTTCAAAAATTCCGCGCGGAGATGAAGCAGTTCGACTCTGGGACGCAGTGCAAGTAATTGCGGAATCGGGTGTGTCGGAGATCAAGCGCACACTTCGCGCCCGACCCCAGTACGACTAATTGCAGTTATAGCGAAGACGGCACGATAAAACTTACGAGGAGAATACGCAGTCATGAAAGTTGTTTACACGCCAGCACATATGGGTCACAACCCACACGCGGAAATTGCTGCATCGCGTTCCGCTTCGCCATTTGAACACATTGGTCGCGCTGAAGCGATCAAGGAAACCTTAATCAACGATTCGAGCATGGAGTTTTTGTCGCCAACTGAGTGGGGCACAGAGCCGATTGATGCAGTACACACGCCAGGATTGAATAAGTTTTTGATGACAGCGTGGGCTGATTATCAACGCGAGATGCGTCCAAGTCATGAAGTCGTTCCGGATTTCTTTTATCGACCGTCGTTACGCGAAGCAATGAGTCAAATAGAAGAGCCCGCAGCGGTTAACGCTCGACTCGGCTGGTGGTGTTTCGAGACGACGACTCCGCTCACCGAAGGCACATATACAGCAGCTCGTGCCGCAGTTGATACGGCGCTCACTGCAACAAAGCTTGTTCTCGACGGCGAGTCGTATGCCTATGGTCTGTGCAGGCCTCCAGGCCATCACGCCACCACCGATCTGTATGGCGGTTATTGCTTTTTCAACAATGCGGCCATTGCAGCCCACCACGTAGCTACTACGACTGGTACGAAGGTCACGGTGCTGGATGTGGACTATCACCATGGCAACGGCACTCAAGAGATTTTCTACGAGCGTGACGATGTGCAGTATGTGTCGTTGCATGGCGACCCACAGCGTGCGTACCCGTACTTCACTGGCTTTAGCGATGAGCAGGGGTCGGGCAAAGGACGCGGATCTAATTTCAATGTTCCACTTGCTGCTCGTACGGAAGATGATTTTTTCATCTCCGCACTCGATAAGGCATGTTCTGCAATCACCAAGTTTGGACCAAGCATGGTGATTGTTTCGCTTGGACTTGACACATTTTTCACCGATCCAATTAGCGACTTGTCGGTCACACAGGACGGTTTCAAGCGCAGTGGTGATTTAGTCCGTCAGATGGGTCTGCCGACGGTGGTTTTGCAAGAGGGTGGTTACGACGTAGATGCTTTGGGCAACAACGTGCAAGCTTGGCTGCACGGCCTCGCTGCTTCCTGACTATCGGCTAACTATAAATCTTCCCGAATATTGCGAACATAGCAATGTTCGCCGTGATCATTATCCCGGCATATTTCAGTCCGCTCGAATTTATCAATGTGATAATTTCGGATTTGAAGGTATCGAATCGTGCGTCCATCTTGTCAAAGCGTGCGTCGATTTTGTCGAAGCGTCGTTCAAGTTTGCCGAACTGTGAATCCATTCGGATTGCAAAATTGCGTAGGTCGCCCCGAGTAGAAGGTTCCTTCCAATCCGAAATGAGATCTGCTGTCACCAGCTGTTCTATCTCGTCGTGGGCTCTTTCGTTCTCTTCTTTTTCCATGACTGCTCCAAGCGTTGTTGAGTTCATGCCCGTATGTGTACGACGAACATGCCAATGTGCTGTGGATTGTTTCACGAAGGTTGCTCTGGCTGTCAAGTACTGATTAATCCTCGAATTTGACGGCAGCCCGGGCATCGTCCATTTGGGCCTCGGTGGGTTTGCGAAAGATCGTAATCATGGTGATTCCCGCGACGAGGTAAACGATCGCATTCATTCGCCATGCAATGTGGATTTCTTTCATGTCAAGGGTCATTAAAGACTGGCCAGCGCGTCGGGCGACTTCAATACGTCCGAGCGTTGGTGCAGCAATCGCCAACGACAATGCAGCTCCGAGGGCTGTACCAATTTGGCGAGCAGTTGTATTGAGTGCTGAACCCATTGCAAGTTGGGTTGGCTTCAAATATGCAGTAGCCGAACTCGACAACGTTGAAATGCTTAAACCAACTCCAAAACCAGTGAGCAACATCCAAGGTAAATAATGGGTGAGGTAGCTGGGCTCAATTGGAATGAACGTGGTGAGACCAAAAGTGCCGACACTCAGCATGATTGCGCCAGCGAACAACACTCGAGCATGACCGAATCTATTTGCGTACTTGCCCGCGAATGGTGCGATCAATGCAGCCATACCTGGCCCGGGCATAGTGGCGAGACCGGAATGAGCAACGCTGTATCCCCACACGGCTTGGAGCCAAAATGTATTGAGTAACCACATGCCGATAAAGCCGATGCTGAACAGCAAGCCAGACAAGTTGGCTGCTAATACAAATGGCAATCGAAAGAGCTTTAGATCGAGCAGAGGATTCTCGACAACTCTGCAGCG
>CAINTF010000303.1 GCA_903853285.1 uncultured Acidimicrobium sp.
ATTGCTCGATCTGTTGCAATATCCGTTGTTCTTCTGCTGACAGTGGCATAGTCCCCATATCTTATTCCTCTGGACCCCATTTTGATGAACCCGGTCGGCGCTTGGAATGCAGGGTGCTCGCCAATCCAATTGCGTCATCTCCAAACCGTTCACGTATGTCGTCAATGGCGGCAGTAGCTGGAGCCCACACCTCGTCCAATGAGGTGGCGTCTTGGCTATGAGTACCTTCGTCGAACAAACTTAATTGCGCTTCTGGCGCTGCAAAGTTTCGAGTTGAAATACCTACCAGCCGAACTCCACGCGACATTTCGATGTCAACCAATAGGCCTTCAACCATTTGCATCATCGCTTGAGCACTCAATATTGGCGTTGCACTTGTATTGGAGCGAGTGATCGACACGAAATCTGAATACTTAATTTTGACCGTACATGTTCGCGGCGCCAATCCTTCGTCTCGACATCTTCTGGCAACAAGGTCTGACATTCTCACGAGATGCCGTCGCACTGTCTCACTATCGAAGATGTCATTGCTAAATGTTTCTTCGTGACCTATCGATTTCGAATCCGAGTTTGGCTCCACTTCCCTGTGGTCGATGCCATTCGCAAGCTGATGCAGGTGCACTGCATGGGCATCGCCGAGTAAATGTTTCAAAATCTGCAAGTCAATGACAGCCAATTCGGCAACAGTTTTAATGCTTACGCTCTGCAATTTTGCAAGAGTGGCTGGACCAACTCCCCAGAGTGCTTCAACGTCGAGGCCGTGGATAAATTCTCGTTCTTTGCCACTCTCAATCTGCACAACTCCGCGTCCAGGCCGAACACTCACGTGATCTGCGATTGGCTTAGCCGTCTTTGATGCCAACTTCGCAACAAATTTGCTTGCCGCAACGCCAACACTGCATACCAAACCAACCTCATCTAAAACTCGTTTTCGAATTGCTTCGGCAATTACCACCCCATCGCCGAGCAATCGTTGCGCTCCACTCACATCCAAAAATGCTTCATCGAGCGAAAGCCCCTCGACAAGAGGCGTGAAGTCTCTGAAAATGTCAAACACTTGCGAACTCACCTGCACGTACAAGTCCATGTCGCCGGGTAGAAAAATTGCATCTGGACAAAGTCTGCGCGCCCGTACCGACGGCATTGCGGAAAAGACTCCATACCGACGTGCTTCATACGATGCAGCGGCAACGACGCCTCGCTTTCCGTCACCCCCAACTACAACCGGCTTACCCCGCAGCTCGGGGCGCTGTCGCAATTCCACCGCAACATAAAACATGTCCATGTCCACATGCAGAATTGTTCGGGCTTGTTTCACAACAACAACTACGCTAATCGGGTGCCGCAAACCCCGAACGACAAACGCACCCTTTCCGCACTTCCATCTCCTCGTGCCCGAGTTATCGCATTCGCTGGAGTGCTCCTTGCGGGTGCCGCTGGAGCCGCAATCGGATACTCGATCATCGATTTACAATGCGCCGGAGAATGTTCTGTTGGTACTGGAATCGGTCTTCTATTCGGAGCAATGATTGGCGCTCTCGGGATGTCAGTTGTCAGTGTGTTAGTGCTGCGTGCAGTAGGAGAATGGCGAGAACTTGCCGACAACTAATCAACTCGCATCCCAACTTCTGCACGTTGCAACCACGTTGGCCAAACAGGCTGGTGACATGGCACTCAACGGACGTCGCAATGGTCTCAAGAATGTTCAAACGAAGTCAACGGCCACCGACATGGTTACCGAGTTTGATAAGGCTTCGGAAGTACTCATTGTGCAAGGACTTGCCAACTTGCGCCCAGATGATGCAATCATTGGCGAAGAGGGCGCGAGTCATCCTGGTACAACTGGAATCACTTGGCATATTGATCCAATCGACGGTACAACCAACTTCTTCTACGACTTACCAACCTGGGCAGTATCAATTGGGGCAGTCGATGAACTTGGGTCACTTGCAGGAGCGGTATATATCCCCGCATTACATGAAATGTTCACAGCCACTCGTGGCGGTGGCGCATTTTGCAATGGCGAGCCCATCCAATGCAATCCACTCAGTGACATTTCTCGGGCACTTGTCTGTACGGGTTTTAGTTACGCCGCCGAGCAACGAACTTTGCAGGCATTACGAGTTTCAAAGTTCATTCATCAGGTTCGCGACATCCGACGCTTTGGAGCCGCATCAATCGATATGTGTTTCGTTGCCTGCGGAAGGTTCGATGCATACTTTGAAGAAAACCTTCACTCATGGGACATCGCTGCAGGCGAACTGATCGCCCGCGAAGCCGGCTGCCAAACCGGCGACTTTGCAGGCAATGCATTGCGTCCAGCCCAAGTATTGGTCTCCAATCCGAACATATTTAGCCAACTCGGCGACCTCATTTTGACTTCCAGCACCTCAGATCGGTAAGTATTGAGCCCATGGCGATTCGAGTCTTAACCGTCGAGGACGATGAGCGCATTAGAGCCTCAGTCAAACTCGCCCTTGAAGACGAAGGATGGATCGTTGACGAAGCCCCAACGGGCGAAGATGCGATTGCAATCTTTCAAAGCACTCCGGCCGACGTCGTACTTATCGACATCATGCTTCCTGGTATGGACGGTTTTGAATTGTGTCGCACATTACGCAAGTTGAGCGATGTTCCTATTGTCATGGTTACTGCGCGTGTCGACACTCATGATGTTGTTGCGGGTCTCGAGGCTGGTGCAGATGATTACCTCACCAAACCATTTGCGCCTAAAGAACTCTCTGCGCGCATTCGTGCGTTGCTGCGACGAGTGCGCCCGTCTGCACCAGGACATTCAAAACTTGTGTTCGGAAATCTTGAAATTATCCCCGACGAAGGCAAGGTAACACTGAGCGGCAAAGATGTGCCACTGACGAAAACCGAGTTTCGCTTGCTGTGTGAATTAGCCCACGATCCAAACGGAGTGTTTAGCCGAGAAGTGTTACTCGACAAAGTTTGGGGTCATGGGTATTTCGGTGATGGACGACTAGTTGACGTTCACATTCGACGTCTGCGAATGAAAGTGGAAGTGGATCCTGCCGAGCCAACGCATGTAGTAACAGTTCGCGGGCTCGGCTATCGCTTGCAGTCGTGACCCTTATTTCCCAACCGACGCGACCGCCGCGTTATCGGCGCACACGGGCTCGCCGAATAATTCGCAACACAGCCCGAGGATTGCTGCCTCGCCGAATTGGATTGCGTCATCGCATTCTCATCTCATTCGGAGCTGGCGCCATGATTCTCTCGGCCGTACTAGCCATCACTACATACGGTTTCACTCGCAGCAGCTTTATTCAACAACGAGAGACAGCCGAAATCAATCAAGCATTTGCGAACGCCAAGCGAGTACAGACCGACCTACTCGCCAACCCCGCCGATGTGATTGGATCGCTTGAGCAGTTTGGCTCTGCGCAGCGATTGCTTTTCAGCAGCGGAGTTTGGACAAGCAACTCAAAGGGTTTTACTCAGTCAGATATTCCAACAGCACTGAAGACTCGGGTAGTCACCGATTTGAAGGCTGCCAACATGATCATTGATCACGGCACGTATACGGCACTCATTGTTGGTATTCCACTCGAGAAAACTCATGCTTTTTATTTCGAACTCGAAAGTCTTCGTGAAACTCAAGACGCGTTGCGTAGCGTTTTTATTGCCCTCATGCTTTCTGGTGCCATCACTACCGCCGTCGGAATTGGTCTCGGACTCCTTGTATCGGGACGCACGGTGCGCCCACTTGTACAAGCCGCTCAAGCGGCTAGCGCGATCGCCGAGGGGCGATTCGACACCAGATTGGAAACGACCCAAGATCGCGACTTGGAGATGCTCACTACAGCTTTCAATGACATGGTCGC
>CAINTF010000304.1 GCA_903853285.1 uncultured Acidimicrobium sp.
CGCACCGCACTTCGCACCATCGAAGACTTGCGCAAAAAAGCTGGTGGCTCACTGGCACAGCCAATGCGTGTCCACGAAGAGCCGGACTATGGAACTGTGCAGATTGAAGTCAATGGGATCCAACGCCACCTCCTGATTGAGCACGGTTTAGACCCAGAAATCCCTGATAATCGCATCATCGGTGCGGCCCTCGGCCAGGCCAGGGTTGCGCCAACTCGCATGATCTCTAACGACGCTGCCCTGCGTATTAAGGCTGCCCATTTAGGCCTTCAAGCCGAGGAACACCAACCGGTTGGCGCTGGGCAAACAACTCGGCCAATGGGTTGGGTCACCATCGATACCAGCGTCGAAAACATTGACTCGCTCTACAGCAGTGGCGGCATCGAAGTTTCGTCGCTCAACACCCCTGGCCCATTTGTAGAAAACAATTTTGCAGTTGTCCGCAGTGGCTCGCAATCTGCACTGACTCGTTGCGTCAACAATGAGCTCAAAGTTCTCGCCCACAATGCACCAGAAGCATGGGGACTTCGAGCTCGCAGCAAAGAACAGCGTTTCTCTCTCGAGTTATTACTCGACCCCGAAGTCACAGTGATTGCACTTGATGGCAGAGCCGGCACGGGCAAAACCGTCATGGCAATCGCAGCAGGTCTCGAACAAGTTGTTGAGTCACGTCGCTACGAGCGTCTCGCGGTATATCGCCCACTCGTGCCTGTTGGTCGTGCCGATGTTGGTTTCCTGCCAGGTGACCTCAATGAAAAGCTCGATCCATGGATGGCAGCAATTCACGATGCGATTGTTGCGCTCACGGATCAGCGTTCAAGTCGAGATGCAGTCGGACTCATCGACGATCTCACCGATCGCGGACAACTTACGCTCGAGTCGGTTACCTTCCTGCGAGGGAGATCACTTCAGCAACAATTCGTCGTGGTTGATGAAGCACAAAACCTCGAGCCGACGACTCTCAAAACCATTCTCACCCGCATCGGCGAGGGCACCAAAGTGGTATTCACAGGTGACACAAGCCAGATCGATGCCCCCTACATGGGCGAGACCAATAACGCTCTCGCCGTACTCATACACGCTTTCGCCGGACAGAGATGCTTTGGGCACGTGACTCTGGCTGCATGTGAGCGCAGCGAAGTGGCCAGCCTGGCCGCCGAATTGCTCTAGCAAAACCAAATTCTTTTCAGAAAGCTCAGACCTCAACTGGACATAACTGGTACATCTCTGCTTAGGGTTGACTAACAAGATCCAAAGCAGTGGAGGTTTCCATGAGCGATGTGTATCAAGAGGGTAATTATCTCGACGCCTGCGACGATGAACCCGAGCAGTCTGTTGTGCAAGGAACGCTTGAAGGGTGGGCACATCTTGCCAATTGCAAAGGTTACGCAAAGCTCTTTTTTGGCAAAACCGCCGAGCGCCCGCAGGCCAGGGTGCGTCGAGAATTCAAAGCCCACTCGCTGTGTGTTACTTGTGCTGTGAAGCCAAACTGTCGCTCGTTTGCGCGCAATAACCATGAATACGGGTTTTGGGGAGACGAAAACGAAGAGTCGCGACACGAAGCTGGCTTCACTCTTTCGTCGCCGATTGGAGTTCGCATCACTCCGATCATTCTCTAGCAATCGAGAACATCGCCGACGGCCACTGCTATGTCGGTTTGAACTCGACAAGCCTGCCAAACTAGAAACATGCCTGTTCATTCGATCGCAACAAACGACATCACCAACCCCGGCGACTACGTCACTCGCTTTATCGAAAACATCGAGCAAAGTCACTTCACTGCCGCAATGGACATGGTGTCAGATGACTGCGAATACGACAATGTTCCAATCACCAAGGTGTTTGGCAAAGAGGCAATGATCCAGATTTTGTCGGACTTTTTAGCTGCAGCCACCAAGGTGGAGTGGCTCATCCATCACCAGGTCAGCAACGGCGACATGGAGCACGGTGTCGTCATGAACGAGCGCACCGACCGCTTCGAAATGGATGGCCGCTGGATTGAACTCGACATCGCTGGGCTCTTTGTCGTGAGCGACGGGAAGATCGCTCTGTGGCGCGACTATTTCGACCGCGAATCGTTTACAAAGGCGCTAGCTGCCAAATAAACGCGCTCGCTAACAAATAGCAGCTAGGCATATCGCTGAAGCATTTGCGCAGCGGTTCGCTTACCCAAATCTCGCAATGCCGCAGGCTCTTGGACTTGCACGCCGTCTCCTGCTCGTAACAGCAACCTCGCCAGCCAATGCTCGCTGCCAACCGCCATCGTTACAAGAGTGCTGCCATCGGCGTTGATCTCGCGCGACATATACGGGTACGACTCAACAACCCATCTGGCAGAGGGTTCGACTCTCAGAGTCACATGCAGATCTGCATCATCAAACCATGCAGAGCCGTCCGCCACCCTCTTTGTCGCAGAGTCTGGCTCAGAAAAATTACCGGTTGCCTCAAGTTTTTCGATTCGATCAATCCGAAACTCGCGCAACTCGCCCGACTTGTCATCGTCCGCCGACACGTACCAGTTTCCACCGCGCTCAAACACACTGCGAGGAATGATTGTGCGTTCGGACCGAGTGGCAGAGGCTGGTGTGAAATATGTGATCAACAAATGTGCGCCAGGTGCAACTGCATTACGCAATTCCTCAAGATAGGCAACTGGCTTTAGATCGACTACGACTACTCCATCGTCAGATGGCAACAATGGTCGCAATTTTTTTAATGCCGTTGCTAGCGGGCCATTTTTATTAGCACCCGGCAATCGCAATGCCGCTTTACCCATCACGGTCAGCGCAAATACTTCAGCCGAGTTCAGTTGCAATGGTCGAGAAAACATCAACGGAACTTCCGCGACTACTTCGTCTTCGTCCACGAACACGTCGATGAGCGCGTCGGGCGAATACGGCGGAACACCACACACCGAGGCCATCATGATGTCGTCTACTAACTCAGCTTCTGAAAGCTTGAACTGTTTTGCCATGTCCGACAATTTGACCCGCTTGCGCTCCACCAGCCAGGGCAACATGACCATCAACCCAGCCACGCGCTCGGCAGCCCCTCGCGGGCCTCTGCGAGATCGACGAAGTGCCATTAGTTGCTTGCCGCGATCTTTTTGAGGTGACTCACAATATGTTCCCTGACGCGAGGTGGCCCCAAGACTTCAGCACGATCGACCATCGCAAACAGCCAGACTCGAAATGCGCTTAGGTTCGCGCACGGGATCGCGAACTCGATTGCACCATCACTTCGTTCGCGCAACACAGCACCTTCACCAAATTCGGCTTTCACTCGTTGAGCAAGCGCGGCATCTATTAATACTTTGGCAACTGCATCATCACCATCGCCCTCGGCAAGTAATTCCAGTTCTGTTGGCACAGCCTTTGCTAAATCAAACCCCTCAGGTCGGCTAAAAGATTGCGCGTCTCCGTTGGTGATTTCGCCTTCGATCCGATCGACTCGAAACACTCGCTGTGCTTTGCGCAAGTGATCAAAGCCAACGATGTACCAAAATCCACCGCGCGACAACAGCCCATATGGGTCTACTTGTCGATCCTGACCTTTATACACAAACTTGAGAGTTCGATGCTCCACAACTCCTGCAGCAAGTGCCGGCATCTGTTTGTCATCCATCTGAATATTGACGCTTGTTGAAGGCCGATCGAGCGCACGCTCTCCGCCCAACTTCCACAGCGCTTCGTCTCCGTGACTTGCACCGATTCGAACTGTGGCAATTGCCATCTGTAACGCCGAACGCTCAGATTCATTCAGACCAAGATCTCCAATTTCAAACTGTCGACGGTCAACGGTGTACGCACCTTCGCCGGCCTTGTCGCCGCCCAGCGTGATCATGTCCATTGGAATTCCAAGCGCACGCAACTCGGCTTTGTCTCGTTCAAATGCCGCGCGTGCAGCCGAGTCTCCATCGGGATATTGGTGTACAAGCTCTTGGCGAATTTGTTTCAGCGTAAGAGGTTGTGAGCGCTGCACGAGCAAGGCCAACAAATTGATCATGCGCTCGGGTTGCGACGTTCGTGCGGCCATGAACGCAACATTAGATGTTTTATTGGTGTTTGAGATACCACTGCAATAATTGCGAAGTCGAGGCGTCTTGATCGCTGCTTGGTGCGCCTTTCGCAATCTGTTGGGAAATCTTTTGTGCCAATTGTTTACCCAATTCAACGCCCCATTGATCAAAACTGTTAATACCCCACACACAACCCTGCACAAACACGCTGTGCTCATACAGCGCTATCAGTGCGCCCAAGGTTTGTGCCGACAACTCGCTTGCCATCAACACGGTCGATGCGCGATTACCAGGCATGGCTCGTTGGGACTCACTTGATTCTGCACCGAATGCCAGTGCTTGTGCCTGTGCAAACATGTTGGCCATTAATGCGTCGTGAGCATCTCCGTGTATGGCTTGTGTCTTTGCAAAACCGATCAAGTCCACCGGCACTACAGAAGTTCCTTGGTGCAGCATCTGCATAAATGCGTGCTGTGAATTGGTGCCGATACCTCCCCACACAACAGGAGATGTTTGTGTTGCAACGACGACATCGTCTTTACCAACTTGCTTACCATTGCTCTCCATAATCAGTTGCTGCAAGTAGGGCGCAAATAGGCTGAGTGAGGTTGCATATGGAACTACGGCCTGCGTTTCGCGACCCAAAATCGATCGATTCCACACGCTGATAAGTCCCATCATCACAGGGATATTGGTGGCTAACGGTGCTTCGACAAAGTGTTCATCGACAGCGCGCATCCCACTCAAGAAATCATCAAACACATCAGAGCCA
>CAINTF010000305.1 GCA_903853285.1 uncultured Acidimicrobium sp.
AGATACCGATGACTATTGATTCAAACATTTCTTTTCATAGACAATTTTTTCAGAATCATCGATCCAACGAAGCTCAACTTTGCGCTCGATACTTGTTCCAATATCTTTAGTTACTGCCCCATATCCCTCATAACGCATGGACACCCGAATGCCTCTTGCGACAAGATAATCAGAAACATTGCGAGCACGGGCCAGTGAAAGATTCCTGAGATATTCAGCTGAGTCAAATCCGTTTTTACGTGCAAATCCCGAGATAAGCACTAGCCCACCACGTTTGGTCATCACTTTCGCAACGCGATCTAATTCTTGTTTATCCCCGGTATCCAGATTCGGCGAAGCAGGATCAAAAATGATGCCGTTTGATAACTTTTCGCCAACCAATTCTGGCGCGGTGGATTTCTTACTGCTGGTAACAGTCTTACATTCAAGAACCGTAGGCGAACTAGTTTTCGTTGGAGCAACAGTCGTAGTCGGAGCAACAGTCGTAGTCGTAGTCACAGTTGGAGTCGGAGCAACAGTCGTAGGTGGGCTTGAAGCAGGTGGAACAGTTGCAGTTGTCGTAAATGATGCTGCGTCATTACCGGCAATGTCTTGTATTGCCGAATTAGAAGTTGCCGAGTTTGGAGTTGGCGCCGTATACGCAACCGAGATGACGTCTCCAATAACAGCCGGTGTTCCAAGCGTCAAAATTACCGTTGACCCACTCACCGAAATTGAGCTCACCGTCATTGATGTGGTGCCAACTGAAACGGCAAAATCGCCAGCAACAGCAGTTGTCGCATTTAGCGCTTCGTTGAATGTAAGAGTTACTTGTGTTCCAGCCGTGTTCGCTGTTGCCGAGCTCAAAGTAGGCGCAGTCGTATCAATGACAATTGCTTGTGCGCCAGCAATGTTGTTGGCCCCAGTTGGCAGTGTCGTTGACGTCATGGCATTACCAGCAGCATCTGTTGGTGCCGATGTAAGCGCGTATGACGTCACGGTCAAATCCGCACTGTTATCCCCCGTGCCAACCGTGTATGTGCCAGTCAGTGTCGTTGAAGTCGCCTTAGTCAGCACCACTGTGTCACCCGTATCGAGCGTGACGGTGATTGACGCACCATCGGCAACTGCCTCACTCAGAGTTGCCGTGATATTGACTGTCGTTCCAATCCCATAGGTGCCATTTGATTTTGTTGAAGAAAATGAAGTCACGGTTGGAGGCGTTGCATCGACCGTGATGCTCAATGCTGACGTCTCTGCCGAGTCAATACCGCTATTAGTTTGTTTTGCAGTAACCGACCAAACACCATCAACCAAAGTTCCGAGATCGCACCCAGTTTGTGCCGTCGCCGTAAACGTGCAAGTCACGTTTGTTTGCCCCGACTTTGTGGCAGTGACAGTCACTGTGTTGCCGTTCGTTGCGCTACCAACAGAAATCGTCGGTGTGTTGTCCGACGTAATGTCATCGGTCGAAGACGAACCAGAGTCAGATGCAGTTGCTAGGTCTGGCGTTGCGGGTGCAGCTGGCGGAGCGACATACGTAAACCCTCCTGTCAGCGTTGCATTTGGGCTGACGCCGGTTGCAACGACAACATCTCGCGGACCTGCGGTTCCGGATGGTGTTGTGCAAGTAATCGAAGTTGACGAAACAATAACTACCGACGTACATGTACTACCACCAATGGTGACAGTTGCTCCCGCAATAAAGTTGGTACCAGTGATGGTCACAGAAGTGCCGCCTGCAGTTGTGCCAGAGGTTGGCGAAATACTTGTAACAGTGGGTGGCCCAGAAACCGGCACGACATTCACACTCGAAGATGCAACGGAGTCGCCAACAGAGTTCACTGCTTTCAAATAGATCGTGTACGTAACACCAGGTGTCAGGCTTGGAATCGTCACCGGTGAGGATGTATCAGCGGGACTCAGCGCCGTGTAATTGACACCATCTAGTGAATATTTGTAGTTCGTCACCCCTTGCCGGGTACCTGGACTCACTTGAGTGAATGCGATAGATGCCGAACCGCTAC
The DNA here is from genome assembly GCA_903853285.1 of uncultured Acidimicrobium sp. Taxonomy (GTDB): domain Bacteria; phylum Actinomycetota; class Acidimicrobiia; order Acidimicrobiales; family Ilumatobacteraceae; genus UBA3006. The sequence continues at coordinate 2,007 of CAINTF010000305.1, forward strand.
CCGCGGTCGCAACTAGCAAAATCGGTTTATATGGAACAGTTTCAGTCGCGCTTGACCCTTTCACTGAACAAGAAGCATGATTGGTCGTGGTTGATCCACCATTGACGATCTGATACCAACTCAAACTCTTGGTTCCATCGTGGAACACTGCTCGCAAATAGAAATAGTGCAGCACCCCATTCGGCAAGTGCAATGTATCCCAACTGATATCAACAGGACTTGTTGCATCAACTGGACTCAATGCAGTCCATGATGTTGGTTCAGAACTTACCTGAGTTGTTGAAATTGAGTATTCATAATTATCCACCGCCTGACTCGTTGGTGGAGTAAAACTCATGACTATTCCCCAGTCGTCGCATGACAAACTTGGCGACGTCGGTTGGTTCGCATTTGTCGCGTATGCAACTTGATACTGGCTTGGCACAAAGATCAACACGACAAGCAGCAGCGTGGCGGCTGCCACCGGGCGAAGGCCACCACCACGAACCCATTGCTTGAAGCTTCGCTTGAGCTCAGATTTACTAGCGACTTGGTGATTCTTCATAGCCTCTAACATTATTAGAGAAAATTCAACCATCTTGCTGACTGAAAATTTTTAACTAGGATCTGTTTGTGGCTGAAATAAACAACACTCGCGAGCGATTGATCAAGGCAACCGCCGCAACTATTGATAAAGGCGGTGAGGGTGCCGTTCGCATCAGAGATCTCACGAAGTCATGCAATATCACTGCCCCATCGATTTATCACTTCTTTGGCAGCCGTGAAGGATTGATTGATGCGGCCCAAGCATTTCGTTTTTCTCGCGGACAACTCCAGTTGGGTAATGCTTTTTCTTCCGCAATCCACCAATGTAAGAACAAAAGCCAATTTGTTGAACTTGCGCATCAGTTTTTGGCAACCATGTTCTCTTTTGACCGGCGAGCAATACGAAATTCGCGACTCAATGTGCTCGGCAACGCGGTCAATCGCCCAGACCTCTCAAAAGAGTTGGCCGAAGTACAGGAAGAATCCAACGTGGTAGTTGGGGAAGCTCTGCGTTATGCCCAGTCAAAAGGTTGGGTTCGAGATGACTTCAATGGCGACATGTTTGCGGCTTGGCTCGTCGGAATGGTCAACTCACGACGCTTGATTGAGATGAACGGAGTACACCCACTTTGTGACGAGTGGGACGTCATTGCAAAACGCTCTATATGTATGACACTCGGACTACCCGAGCCGGCTCGAAAAAAATCGAAGCCAACTAAAAAGCGTCAGCAGCGGGTCTGATCACTTCTGCAACCAGAAGATTAAGAGCTATTTCTTTTTATAGCCTGCTGGACAAACAGGTTTGAGGGCAGTCACCTTTTTGATGGTCTTGCCCTTTACGCAGGTAATCGATGTCTTTGCTGCTGGTGTTGAAGCAGCAACTGTTGTTGTAGCTACGCGTGCCGTCAGTGACTTTTCACCAGCAATTTTGTCAGCTGCCAAGTTTGCTGCTCGCGCTTCAGCCGTATACGAGCTGCTGCAAGTGGATTCTCCATACAGTTGGCGCATCGTCGCTGCGTCATAATCATTAATTTTGACTTGGCCATACGTAGCCAATTTGCTCGTGTCATAAATAGTAACAAGCGCCCGTTTTGGGCCCTTTGCATCAACATCGGGTACGCCCAACATATTTCCGAGTTCGTTTTGTACTGCATGAATGAATGTGTCATGACTATCAAACAGCGTGAAATTTTTGGGGCGAAGCTTTGCATCAAGCAATTGAATTGCTCCACTCCCGTAATTGAACATCCAAAGACCAAAATTGCCACCTGTAGTTTCGGTCGGGATGATTCCCTTGCTCAGAAGCGTGTACCCGATAACAATGCTTGCAGAGCTTGGGGTTGTGATCTTCTGGAAAGCAACTGAATCAAGAATTTCACCGTAACTGTCGAAAGCTTCTTGCAGCCAAGCCTGTTCCGTCGGCGAAAACTGAGTGGAAACCGGATCGGTCGCAATGAACGTCTCGTTACTCGACCATGTAATGACTCGAACTGGTTCACTGTTTTTCCAATTAGCTGCAGGAGTCTTTTCAAAACCAAAAGTTGAATAGTCGATTACTGGGCAACTATCTGCAACGACAGCCTGTGCTGGTGAAACAACGATTCCAGAAAGTCCAATCAACGCGAGGACGACTAGTCGAGTGATTTTCACTGTCCGTGTCTTCCCAGAAATGTTCTGCGAAATCGTGCTGAGTAAACTAGCCGCGTGACTTGAGCAGCTCGATGAGCTGTGGCAACACTTTGTGCACGTCGCCCACGATGCCAAGGTCTGCAACACCGAAGATCGGTGCTTCTTTGTCCTTGTTGATGGCAATGATGTTCTTTGAACCCTTCATGCCCACCATGTGCTGCGTTGCACCCGAGATACCTGCTGCGATGTAGACAGTTGGCTTCACAACCTTGCCGGTCTGACCGACTTGGTAGCTGTATGGAACCCAGCCAGCATCGACGATTGCGCGTGATGCACCAGGTGCACCCTTGAGCAATGTTGCGAGTTCTTCAACAAGCGTGTACTTTCCTGCTTCGCCCAAACCTCGACCACCAGAAACAACGATCGATGCTTCGTCA
>CAINTF010000306.1 GCA_903853285.1 uncultured Acidimicrobium sp.
AGCCATGGCCAGGCATTGTTGATGTCGAGCCACTGCCAGGCGGCACTGATGATGATAAAGACGGCGCAAGTGAAGAAGGTGCATCATGACAATTCTCAATGATCCAGTTTCAGCAAAACTTGGCAGTCGCCAACAACTGAGCTATATCGCTTCGCAAGCTGCCGATGCACGACTCAACGTCGAACTCGAAACAGAGGGCATGACCCTCAACATCGGGCCACAACACCCTGCTACTCACGGAACATTACGCATCATTGCGCGCCTCGACGGTGAGCAAGTTGTGTGGGCCGAGCCATCGTGTGGCTATATGCATCGTGGTTACGAAAAACTCACAGAAGTTCGCACATTTCCACAAGTCACTTCGCTGATTAACCGAATCGATTGGCTTGGCAGTTTCGCCAACGAAGTTCCATTTATTTTGGCCGCAGAAAAGCTCATGAATGTTGAAGCACCGCCTCGTGCGCAGTGGATCCGCACGATTTTGTTTGAGCTTTCGCGCATCGCCAACGTCTCTTTGTTCCTCGGTGACCTGGGTGTGCAAATGGGCGCAATCACACCGGTGTTCTTGGCATTCCGTGATCGCGAATATGTGCTCAACCTCATCGAGTCCGCAACCGGTGGTCGCTTCCATCCAAACTTCGACCGCATTGGTGGCTTGAAAGATGATCTACCTGCTGGTTGGATTGACGAAACAAAAGTAGTGATGAAGAAGTTGCGCAATTTCTGCGACGAGATCGAGACACTGTTGTTTGGTAACGAAATCTTTCAGTCCCGTACACGTGGCATCGGAGTAATTCCTCGCGACGTAGCGCTGCAGTACGGACTTTCAGGCGCAAACCTGCGAGCAAGTGGTGTCGATTGGGACTTGCGTCGTGATCAAACCATTCCACTCGCATACGACAAAGTTGATTTCAAAGTTTGGACACATCCAGACGGTGACAGCTTCGCTCGTTGTTGGGTTCGCTTGCAAGAAACTCGTGAAGCAACGAAGATTGTTGATCAATTGCTCGATGGAATCCCAAGCGGCCCAGTAATGGCCAAGGTTCCAAAGATCATCAAGGTGCCAGAAGGCGAAGCTTGGGTCTCTACCGAAAACCCACTTGGCGAGATGGGTTATTACGTTGTGTCGCGCGGAGACCTCGGCCCATTCCGAGTCAAGATCCGTTCGGCAAGCTTCAACAATATTTCGATCACACCATGGTTATTGCGCGGCGTTTATGTGCCAGACATCATCACGATTCTTGCTTCGCTGTATTTCATTCTTGGAGATATCGACCGCTAATGAATACGTTGCTTGGCGTCGTCATTCCGTATTGGGGTCAATCCCTTTTGCGCGTTCTCGGTGGCCTCGTTGCTGTGCTCCTTCCTGCAGGCACGATTGTGTATGTCTTTTTGTTCAAGATGATGTCGTTTATGCAGAGCCGACTTGGCCCAATGGAAGCTGGCCCATATGGTTCGTTGCAGCTTGTTGCTGAAGTAGGCAAGTGGTTGCAAAAAGAAGACATTCAACCAACCAATGCTGACAAGCCAGTATTCAAGATGGCGCCGATCATTGTGTTGATGAGCACGTTCCTACTTGTGGTCGTTGTTCCATTTGGCCCAGATGCATGGTTTACCAATCTCGAAACAGGCATCTTTTATGCACTAGCCGTTTCATCTATTTCCGTACTAGGCATCTTGATGGCCGGTTGGTCAAGTGCCAACAAGTACTCATTGCTCGGCGGTCTGCGTGCAGCAGGACAGTTGATCGCCTATGAATTGCCAATGGTGCTCGCCGTCATGGGTGTGGTTATTCAGGCTGGCACTATGAACTTGCAGCAAATTGTTGTTGCACAAAATGCTGGATCAATATTTGGCATTAATACTTTTGGCAATCCATACGTGATCACGCAGTTTGTCGGTTTCATCGTGTTCATGATTGCGATTCAGGCCGAGCTCACTCAGGCCCCGTTCGACATGCCGATCGCCGAATCCGAGTTGGTGTCGGGTTACATGACCGAATATTCGGGCTTCCGCTTCCTCATCTTCTTCATCGGCGAGTTTGCAACGGCTGGCGTATTTGCAATGATCGCAAGCACGCTTTTCCTTGGCGGTTGGGGAGTTCCGTTCTCATGGTTCGGTTGGACATCGATGGACAGTGTTTCCAACTGGATGAACATTGTTGGGCCGTTGATTGTGTTCACCAAAATGATGGTGCTCACGTTTTTCATCATGTGGGTTCGTTTTACTTACCCACGTTTCCGTGAAGATCAATTGCAGCGCTTCGCTTGGAAAGTTCTTATCCCCGTATCACTCGTCAACATCATGTTGACGGCTGTATTGAAAGTGATGTTCTAATGGCGCAACTTCCTGGCCTCTTAAAAGGACTCGGCATCACGTTTGGCACGATGATGCGCACGTTCAAGAACGGCTCAAACACCGTGCAGTATCCGCACGAAAAAGAAGCACCACCAGTTCGTGCTCGCGGAGTAATTGCATTGCATCAAGACAACTGCACATCGTGCATGTTGTGCTCGCGCTCATGCCCAGACTGGTGTATCTATATCGAGGCGCACAAAGAACTTGCGCCACCACGTCGCGAGGGTGGCAAGCCACGCCAAGTCAACTTGCTTGACCGTTTCGACATTGACTACGCATTGTGCATGTACTGCGGCATCTGCGTTGAGGTTTGCCCATTCGATGCACTGTTCTGGAGCCCAGAGTATGAATACTCTGAACCAAATATCACCGACATGCTGCACGATAAGACCAAGCTGAGCGAGTGGATGGAAACAGTTCCTGAAGCACCAGCACTTGAAGTCGGCGCAGACAAGAAGAAGAAGTAAGGCGCCAATATGTTGATCGCTCAAAACATTGGTTTCGCAATCATCGCTGCCATCATGATCATCGGCGCGATTCGCGTTGTGACCACGAGCAATGTGGTGCACGGAGCATTGTGGCTTGTGGTTGTGCTGGCCGGCGCTGCAGCCCAATATGTGTTGCTTGCAGCCGAGTTTGTAGCCGTCACTCAAGTACTCGTATATATAGGAGCAGTGATGGTGTTGTTTTTGTTTGGCACCATGCTCACACGGTCGCGCATTGGTCGCGACAGTGGGCTCAACAATACGTATTGGAAACTCGGTATTCCGGTGGCACTCGCACTGTTTGCCTCAATGGCGATTGCCCTTGTCGATTCATTTGGATCAGAAAAAATGCCAACTGATGGAGCGATCGTAAACACGCAGCAGATTTCAGACCAGATCTTTGGACCATACCTTTTGCCATTCTGGGCCCTGTCATTCGTATTGTTGGCCGCCGTTATTGGCGCAATCGTCTTGGCGAGAAAGGACTGATCACATGTTCGTTAACCAGTTCTTGATTCTTGCTGCAATCTTGTTTTGCATTGGCGTGTACGGCGTCATTGCCCGCAAAAACGGCGTCATGGTATTGATGGCGATTGAACTCATTCTGAATGCAGTCAACCTCAACTTGATTGCATTCTCGATGCGCAACGGTTCAGTTGACGGCCAAACATTTGCGCTCTTCGTAATCGCTGTTGCTGCTGCTGAAGTCGGCGTCGGCCTCAGCCTCGTGTTGCTGATCTATCGCAACCGCCGCACTATTTCGCTTGATGACTTGTCAGAGATGAAGGGCTAACGATGTTTGCATCCTCCGAAGCAACTGAAGTTGTAGCGGCTCTTTCATCTGGCTGGTTCCTTGAGCATGCCTGGATGATCCCAGTAATTCCTGTGATCGGTTTCGTGTTGATCATTTTGTTCGGCAAGCGCATGCCAATGAAGGGAAGTGAAATCGGTGTGTTGTCGATGCTCGGCAGCCTGGCGCTCAGTGCTGGTGCAGCATCGCAGTGGATCACCCGGGTCAATGGGGCAGCAGAAGAGCAATTCATCACGCCAATTGTTCGGGTGTGGAATTGGTGGCAGATCGGTGGCATTAAGTTCACGATCGGTCAGTCAATTGACGGTCTCTCCATCATCGTGCTTGTAGTCGTTGCATTTATCTCCACACTTGTGCAGATCTATTCG
>CAINTF010000307.1 GCA_903853285.1 uncultured Acidimicrobium sp.
CGACAATAGGACTCGCAGTTGGCTTTCTCGCCGTTACGAGCACTGTTGGTTTCACCATCTTCCCTCAACTCTTCGCACGTATCGCGAAGGGGGCGCGTTCAACATCCACCGTCTCTGTGGTTGCAATCGGTATCGCGCTTGGTTTTTCGGTACTCGCTGACAAGGCTCACCTTGCTCCGATTATTGGCGCGTTTGTAGCCGGGCTTGCTCTACGACGCATCGCTACGCATGAACGAGTTGAACGCGATGTCTCATCACTTGCCCAAGTATTCGTGCCGATCTTTTTTCTGAACATCGGAATCTCCACCAACATTCGCGCAATGGCAGATGCTCGAGTAATCGGAGTGGCATTACTGCTTTCGGTCGTTGCAATCGTTGCCAAAATTGCAGCAGCATCTGGTGCCATCGGTTCACGTGGTGACAAACTGACAATTGGCTTCGGCATGCTGCCCCGAGGAGAAGTCGGCCTCATTTTTGCAAGCATTGGTCTCAGTGTTGGAGCACTCTCAGAAGAGCTGTACGGATCAGTGCTTGTTGTTGTGCTTGTAACAACACTCGTTGCACCACCATTGTTGCGATGGAGACTCGGAACCCAGGCCGAGGCCATTGAAGACCCATCCGCACTTGCAATGCGACCACTTGAAGGCTGGGTCACGACCATCGATGGACAGATTGTTCTTAATGGCGCTCCCCCCGTGCGATCGCTTGTAGAAATTGGTTTAGCTTCAGCCTCACTCGCAATAAACGCACGTCCGAGTAGCCAACTACTCGATTGGTTTGCGCTGCATCGCAATGCAACGTTGAGTTGGAACGATGACGCAACAATTGGTTTGTTGCGTGTCTTACGACTGAGTTCGGCCCGTTCATGGAGATTTCTAGAAACCATCGGTTTCATTCAGCGTGCACTCCCAGAAGTTTCTGAAGCAATGGCTGCGCGATCAAGCGACTCGACTGAACTTGACCCAACGCATTCTTTGCAGTTCCCTACTGTTGAAGCAATTTGTTCTACCGCACACGCGAGCACTGACGATCTCGTACTTGCAGCGTTTGCTAAAGATATTTCAGACTCCGGCGCTAACGGGCAAGGCGCGATTGCCCGACTAGGACTTGATCTCTCAACCAGCAAGTCGGTGTTAATGCTTCTTGATGGTTCTCAGCTCTTACGAAACATTGTGCAGAGCGAACCACTGCAGATAACGCCGCGTCTACTCTCACAGATCGCAAATCACCTCAAAAACCCACTACTCGTCGAGCAGTGCCGACAGCTTGTTAATGCACGGCAGGATTTAAGTGCTACTCAACATTTGGCACTTACTGGCGTGGTCGCAGATGTGCAAGAAGTACTCGCTCACCCAGACCTCGTTGATTCAGAATCAAACACTCTTGTAGAGAGTCGCCTTCAAGCGGCGCTTGCACTCACAAGTGATGAAGCAATTCGCGCACGCATTACGCATGCACCAGCAAGTTACGCCCTCACTCATACCCCTAAACAACTTCTTGACCACGCACTTCTTGTTGAGCCAATGCCACGCTCAGGTGACGCACGAATTGTTATCTTGCCTACACAGATCACCGATCAATGGTTGGTCAATATTGCTTGCCGCGACAGATCGGCATTGCTCGCACGATTGTCTGGTGCATTGTCGTCACTTGATCTCAGTGTGATTACTGCCGAGATTGCTACATGGGCAGATGGCGCAGTTCTGGACATCTTTACTGTGCAATCTGCTGTTGAGCCACGAATTGGTGCAGTGTCTGATGCGGTTCAGCGATCATTGCAATCACGAAACGTAAAGACCTCGGGCGGCGCGCACAAACTCACCGTACGACTTGATCACTCCGCGCACCCTTGGCACTCAATCATGCGCGTGGAAGGTGAAGACCAAGTTGGTTTACTTCGTGACATCACGGCGACCCTGGCAAAACTCAAAGTGATTATCCATCATGCTCAAATTGGCACCGAACAAGGCCGCGTGCACAACATGTTTGAAGTTTCGGATGCA
>CAINTF010000308.1 GCA_903853285.1 uncultured Acidimicrobium sp.
CGATGTTGGAGTTGGCTCGGTCCACGGGGTTGGAGTAGCGCCTCTTGAACTTGGTATTGGACTTGGCACGGGTGACGAAGAAGGCGTTGGCCTGATGGATCACAAACAGTCGCTGGAAATCCAAGTAGCCACGATCGAGCAGGTAATAGGCGCCAGGCTCGATGTCCAGCAAGTCCAAGGTGTTAACCTCGTGGGTCTTGCCGTCGCTGATGTGAATGAAAGTGGGTATGGAGCCGCGCAGGTCCAACAGGGTGTGCAGTTTGATAGCCGCCTTGTGCGCTCGAAACGGTGCCCACGGATAAACCGACAGGCACAGGTCTATCGTCGTGGCATCGAAGGCGTAGACGGTTGCATCCAAGTCGATCGCCATTGGGGCTTGGGCATAAAGAGGGCGCGCCATGGCGATCAGGTGTTGCGCGAAGTCGGCGTAGATTTGCCAAGGCCGAGTTGCATTGGCATTGGACAAGGTGATGCGAGAAACGGTCTTGCAGCGCAGCCCCATGTGGTACAGGCGCGTGACTTGGGCACGCAAATTGACCTCGATGTCGCGCAAAGACTCGCGGTAGGTCAACTGAGCAAAGGCCATGGTCAAGAACTGGTCCATGCAGGTGAAATCTTGAACCTTGTGATCGCCACGGTGAGTGGCCACGCATCGACGAAAAGTGCTCAATGGCAGAAACGCCATGAGTTGAGAGAAAACAAGCTTGCCTTGGTTCATGGTGGCCCTTTGCGTGACGACGCAAAAGACCATAAGTCATGGAATCGAAGTTCAAATCGAGACCAGACAAAAATCGTGAAAAACCAAGGTAAATCATTAACTTACAAAGCCCTAATGTGAAAACGTTGGGACACTATTGATGTGCAATTAACTGTGTAATTGAATCTTCCCTGATCTTTAAACAAAGCGTCCATTGCTGGGCGCTTGGACTGCTCTAGACAAGAAGCGGGTGTCCAGATTCTGTACATCTAGGTCATCTGTGCAAGGTCATATTTCAGTGTCAATAAGTACTTGACAGTGTCAATTGAGTGTTTACAATGGATCGCAATGATCATCTCGTTTAAACACAAAGGCCTAGAACTCTTCTTTACAAAAGGCAGCCTTAAAAGTATTCCTGCTCAATACGCAGGACGTATACAGCGTATGTTGGATCGATTGGATGCGTCCAAACAGCCAGATGACATGAATTTGCCTGGCTACAAATTTCACGAGCTCAAGGGCAGTAGGAAATATGAGTTTGCAGTATCCGTAACAGGAAATAGGCGAATCACATTTGAGTTTGAAGGCGATGATGCCACTAACGTTAACTTGGAGGACTATCACTGATGAGGTCTTTACGAAATCCCAACCGCATGCCTACACACCCTGGCGCGGTTCTGCGAGAAGATGTGTTGCCAGAACTTGGCTGGACGCAAACTGAATTGGCAGCGCGCTTGATGGTCAGTCGTCAAACTGTCTCTGATTTGTTGCACGAAAGAAAGTCTGTTACAGCAGAGATGGCTATTCGCATTGCGCGTGCTGTTGGCGGTACA
>CAINTF010000309.1 GCA_903853285.1 uncultured Acidimicrobium sp.
ACTATGTTTTCAAGCCCAAAACTAAATCAGATTGGTTGCAGTGGTTTAGCTAGCCAACCAAAGCTGAAGCGATGCTGCTCAACCCTCCAAGAGTGAGCAATATCAACACCATTCTTCCAAACGCGACGGCATTGATGTGCTTGCGCAATACGATCCCTGCATAGACACCTAACAGCATTATTGGGGTTGCAATGAGTGCTACATACAATTCGTCTGAATTGATCTTGCCTGAGAGTGCAAAAACTAAAAGGCTGAAAACTGCTGTTACCAAAAAAATTAGGTTAAGCGTTGCGCGTTGAGCATCTGGTTCGAGTCGCCTGGCCTGCAAGGTAAAAACTATTGGTGGCCCATTAGTTGAAGTGGCCAAAAGTAAGACACCACTGAGAACGCCCATGATCCAATCCAGCGATACATGAGCATTCTGCATGTCACGTCCACGAGCAAGCATCCAGACACCAAAGAGCACTGCCACCCCCAATAGCACTTTCATTGCACTTTGGTTTCCATATCTAAATAACGCAAAACCAAATGGCGCACCTAAGCATGATGCAAGGATGAAGCGGCGCGCGATGGGTTTATTTTGAAAGTGACGCAACTGCCAAGCTTGTCCAAAATTGCTCACCGTGCCCAGCAGGGTTGCGACGATAACTGCCTGACGTAGATCGACAAACAGAACCATCAGCGGCACAGCAAGCAAGGAAAAACCAAAACCAGCGATGGACTGGACGATGGAAGTGAACAGAATGATAGTTGCGACGATAAGTAAATGATCTTGCAACATGATCGTTAAACCTTACTGAGATTTGCCGCTATGAAACTATTGAGTCGAGTGCGAGACCAAAAACTTCTGTATGTCTGTCCACATCAATATCGCTATGGAACGGTGACATAAGTGCCATGTTATGAAATGGAGCAAGTAGCACTCCCCGATTGAGACAAAAAAGGTGGAGAAAGGATTCGAGATCCGGATCTACTGCTGCTGCAGCTTGTGCGCCATTAATCGGCGGAGTACAAAACCAATATTCAGCCCTGCAGCCGAGTTGTTGCACATGCCAATCAAGATTTCGATCGTCGCAAGCCTTCTGAACGCCTTGTGTCCATCGTGTGGCAAGTGGAATCGTTTGGGCGAAATCGCTTTCTTGCAACGCGTGCGAAAGAGTCGCCTTCATAGCGCTCATTGCAAGTGCACTTCCGCTCAAGGTTCCGCCAACACCTGAAACATCTACGTCGTGTCCGATCATTTCCTTTTCAAGTCGTTGTGCGATAGTTGCCGTCATCCCATATGCGCCAACCGGAATTCCGCCACCAATTGTTTTACCGATAACAACAAAATCTGGATCGATGCTCCACAACTTCGTGCAACCTCCAATGCCTGCGCAAATTGTGTGAGTCTCGTCGACCACTAAAAGGACGTCATATTTGCGTGTCAACGCTCGTACACCTGAGACATAACCATCGAGTGGTAATACGATCCCGATATTTGTCAATGCAGGCTCTATCAACACACAAGCAACATCACCAACGGCGAGGGCTGCTTCAAGTGCCACGAGATCATTGAAAGGCACTGCACGCGTTGTCATCGCAGGATCTACTTGTGGCCCGATAGCTCCTGGTCGACTGATGGTCTTACCGTTCTGATCAAGAATGACAAGAGTTTCATCAACCGAACCGTGATAACACCAATCGTGCACAACCACCTTGGGTCTACCTGTCAACATTCGTGCAAAACGCAACACAAACCTATTTGCATCAGTCGCGCTAATCGAAAATTGCCACTTTGGAACACCAAAACGTTGTGCAAGATTTTCCGCGACCCATTGTGCATCCGAAGTGGGCAGCATCGTTGTCAAGCCCTTTTGCGCTTGATTGGTCACGGCTGAAGAGACCGCTTCTAGCGCGTGGCCAGTCATTGCGCCAGTATCCCCTAAGCAAAAGTCAACATATTCAATATCGTCAACGTCGACAAAGCGAGATCCTTGGGCCTTCTGAACGTGAAGAGGAAAACTTCCAGGCCACCTCGTCATCCAGGGCATGGGCACTCCTGCCAACAGCGCATCTTGAGCCGATTGCGCAAGTGCCAGCGATTTCGGATGGATGTCACGAAATAATTGCTCTTCGCTGACAAGGGCTTTTGCGAGTTTCAGTCTGTCAATCACACGTTTATTCTTACATTTATCGCCGACAAACTTCTACACTGAGACACATGGGTGCGAACGCAAACAGTTCATCAAATTATGACGCTTTGCGTATTGACCCCACCAGATTGATGGATCGTATTATGAGTTTGGCCGAGATATCGCCAATCGATGGCGGGGGAAATTGCCGTCTTGCACTCACTGACGACGACCGCGATGGACGTGATTTGGTGGTCTCCTGGATGCACGATCTCAATATGGATGTGTCAATAGATGCTGTTGGCAACATCATTGGCATGTGGGATGTCGGTTCTGGAGCACCGGTTATGACTGGAAGTCATATCGATACAGTCCGCACCGGAGGTAAGTACGACGGTAACTACGGAGTACTTGCA
>CAINTF010000310.1 GCA_903853285.1 uncultured Acidimicrobium sp.
ACCACGACCCAGAGGTTTCGGTGTGATTGCTCACCGGTTTGAGACCAAGAAATGTTGACGAGTTCATGCGCAAAAACACACTAATAGAAAGCGTGTTTTAATCTATTACTTTAGATACTTTGGGGTACGTGGCAACAACAGATTCCCCATGGCTGGGCGACGCAGTCTCGCTGGTCGATGCGTTCAGATCCAAGGATCGCTCACCAGTCGAAGAGCTGCAGGCTTCGCTTGCAGCGATTGAGCGCAGCGACTTAAACGCATTTTCTTTTCTTGATCCGCAGGGCGCGCTCGAGCGCGCGAAGTCTGCAGATGTCACCAAACCATTCGGTGGCGTACCACTCGGAGTTAAAGAACTTGACGCAGTAAATGGTTGGCCATACACAGAAGCATGTGTGGTTTTTGCAGATCGCAAAGCAACACACACTTCAGTAATGGTGCAGCGTGCTACCGAAATTGGTGGAGCAAACCACATTGGTTTATGCACTGCAAGTGAATTTGGTGGCGTCAACATCACGCGCACCGTATTGAATGGCGCCACCCACAATCCTTGGATGCATGGACGCACACCGGGGGGTTCGTCAGGTGGTAGTGCTGCCGCAGTCGCTGGTGGTCTTGTCACAATCGCAACTGGTGGTGATGGTGGCGGATCGATTCGAATTCCTGCTGGTTTCACAGGACTCGTAGGACTCAAAGGAACCTTTGGTCGCATCCCGCGCGCACCACATACCGAACTTGGAAACCTCACTGTCAACACTGGCGTAATGGCACGGAGTATTCGTGACACCGCTCGATGGTTCGATGTGTGCAATGGTCATGATTCGCGCGACCCACTCAGTCTGCAACGAGTGGACAATTGGGAAGTACAACTAGGCACTCACACCGATTCCTTGCGAGGCAAGACAGCGGTACTTGTACCCGACTGGGGCGGTGCAGTTGTATCGCCCGCAATGTGGACACAACTTGACGAGTATGCGCGACATCTTTGCGCGACTACTGGAATTAAAATCATCAACGTCGACACTTCGCTACCACGAATAGGTGCAGCATGGTCAATCAGCGGCATGGTCGAGATTCATACCCAACTCGCCGACTACTGGCCAGCATGCGCCGATGTTCTGACTCCGGAAATGCGTTTTGGAATTGAAGCCACATTTGGAAAATACGGAACTGAAGCACGCTCCAAAATCGAATCAAGACGAGCCGAGCTCAACCAACGAATGGCAGAGATTTTTGATGCTGTCGACTTTGTCATCACCGCAAGCAATCCCGATGTTGCGTTCAACGCCGAAGGTCCGTTGCCTTCAGCATTTGGTGGAGTCAAAGCCGGAGCGGGCAACAACGGCAAACTCACATTTCCCGCAAACATGTACGGCAACCCAGCACTTTCACTACCTGCAGGATTAATTGATGGCTTGCCTGTGTCGCTGCAGGTCAATGGCCGTCACTTCAGCGAGCAACTGCTGCTCGATCTTGGCCTTGCATTGGAACACACTCGCCCATGGGCGCTCGTTGCACCTCACTCACCAGTTTAAAAACATTCCTGCTACAGCTAGACGGCAAGAAGTGCGCGCGCAACAATGTCCGTGCAAAAAGCAGTCAAGATAGCTAAGTACATCAATCCCGTTGCCGCCATCACCGCAGAATAACTCCGCTCTTTGAGAGCAGCTCGCGTAACCAATGCAAGAACACCCGTGACGATTGCCGATGCCAACCAAAACCAACCAAGCACGCCATTCCATCCATCATCAATTGTTCCGTTGAGCACGCTGATCATGCCAGTTGGTAACAACAGAGCAATAACTTCAAACGGCCACAAGTAAATCACTGCATCAACAATTTCATTTATAAGTTTGCGCGGCATACCTGGTTGAACGAGATACCAGTGCCCAAGAAGCATGGTGTCGCTCACTGCACCAAGAAACAATGTGCCGACCACGATTCTGACGAGGGACACGGTGTAATTCCCCGCACCCCCACCGCTCACTGCAGAAAAACCGGCTACGAGGATGCCTGGTACACCCAACAATGGCGCAATGAGATCGAGCATCGAACGCTTATTACGGATGAGAGCAATCGCTGCAATCGCCACAGCAATAGCCGAAGCTTCGCGTACAGGCTCTACCCCATAACGCAATCCAAAACCACATGCACCTGCAGCAAACACTCCGTACGTAATACGCAACAACATCGAGTATCCAAGACTGATCTCGTGACGACGAGTTGTAAACCACAAGAACGCAAGTCCGCCGACAGCCCATTGCAAGAGAACAGTTGCGGCGTCGAGATGAATCATTTTAAAACTACGTACTTAGGCTTCGACCGTGACAAGCGCATGGTTGACAGTGTTCATTGACACTGGCCCAGAGTTTGTTGCTACAACAATGTCCTCAAGGCGCATGCCCCACTTGCCTGCAATGTAAATACCGGGCTCAACACTAAATGCGTGACCAGCGGCGATTGGCAATGTATTACCGCTCACCATATAAGGCTCCTCGTGTGCCTCCATGCCAATTCCGTGTCCGGTGCGGTGCACAAAGTATTCACCAAATCCTGCTGCCTCAATAATCCTTCGAGATGCGGCATCAACGTCTTGACATGCCGCACCAACGATTCCTGCGGCAACCCCGGCAGCTTGTGAAGCAAACAACACTTCATACGCTGCTGCAACATCTGCTGCTGGCTTACCTGTATAAACGCAGCGGGTTATGTCGCTGCAATAGCCATTCATAGTTCCACCAAAATCGCACAACACAATTTCGTTCTTGGCGATGACACGCGATCCTGCGTGATGGTGTGGACTCGCTGCGTTTTCTCCAGCAGCAACAATTGCGAAGTTAACGACGTCATGACCTTCTGCCAATAATCGAGCCGATATATCTGCAGATACCTGGGCTTCAGTGCGACCAATGAGAGGTATCAAACCCGAATGAAGTTGTGTGGCAACCCGATCTGCTGCTGCGCCAGCAGCCACCAGTGCGGCGATCTCACTTGCATCTTTGCTCATGCGTAGCGCACCGACAACTTCAACCGCACGAACGAAACTTGCACCCGGAACAAGCGGCAACAACTCAACCAAAAATCTGGCCCACATTTGATCACCGACTGCAATTGATTTTGCGCCACCCAATAACTTGGCAACAATTGCCACAGGATTTTCAGTTTCACTCCACGCTGTAATCGAAAAAACTCCAGGTTGTGGAGTTACTCGAGCAACTTCAAGTCGTGGAACGACCATCGTCACTTCGCCACTTTGAGGAATCACCAACATCGTCAATCGCTCAAGCGGCATTGCAAAATAGCCAGAGAGATACGGCAAGTCATGACCGACCGACAACAACGCAGCATCCACATGTTTGGCCACCATCACTGCGCGAACTTTTGCAATACGCGCGGCGTAGTCGGATGTGCTTGCGATGGTCTGTGTCATACCATTTCTACTTTATTGGCAAACCGTCTACAACTAAGCATGTACGACGTGTTGTGACTGCCCATGTGCTTGTTTTGCGTGATAGCTCGAACGAGTAAGTGGGCTCGATTGCACATGCTGCATGCCAAGACGTTCGCCAAAAGCCTTGTAATGATCGAACTCTTCAGGCTCAACCCAACGAGCAACTGGTAGATGATTGGTTGTTGGTCGCAAATACTGACCGATGGTGACAATCTGCACGCCAACACTTGCGAGATCTATCAGGGTTTCTTCTACTTCTTGTTGCGTCTCACCCATGCCCACAATCATTCCCGACTTTGTAGTGAGATCGGCTGCTCTTCCGCGCGCCAATACCGAAAGACTGCGCGCATAACCCGCAGAAGGTCGCACTGCTCGTTGCAATCTGGCAACTGTCTCGATGTTGTGATTAAACACGTCGGGTCGTTCGGTGATCAAGATGTCGAGCGAGTCAGTTCCTTTGACATCGGAGATCAGTGTCTCGACCTTTGTGCCAAAGTTCAGCGCACGAATTGCTCTCATGGTGCTGGCTACATGCTGCATGCCACCATCAGCCAAATCGTCACGAGCCACCATGGTCAATACAGCAAACTCAAGTCCCATTCGCTGCACGGCTTCGGCCACGCGGCGTGGTTCATCGGCATCTGGCAGCAACGGCTTCTGCGTATCAATCAAACAAAAACCACATGCTCGAGTGCACCTATCGCCGAGCACCATAAATGTTGCAGTGCCATCATTCCAACACTCACTCAAGTTTGGACAGCCTGCTTGCTCGCATACGGTCACCAAATTCAGATCACGAAGCGTGCGCTTTGTCTTCAAGACCTCATCGGTATGTTTCACGTGCGGACGAATCCACTCTGGCTTGCGCACCGAGATACTTAAGCCGTCCGTTACTCCGGCTTGCTCGAGGCGCTTGGTCAAGCGCACTTGTTCACCCGCGCCCTCACCACGTGAAAACGCAGAGAGATCTTCAGGTCGATGCTTCCATGCCACATCTGCCCGCGTACTGAGTTCTGAACCCCAGCGCAGTTGGGCCAATTGTGAAACGATGTCTACGACACTGTTCATTGATACGTCTATTCCCTCTTCCAGCAATGAAGTCACCGCATAGTCGGCGATACCGCACGGCACGATGTGCTCGCGCATAAATGTCATGTCTGTTGAAACATTGAGCGCAAATCCATGCATTGTCCGACGATCGGTTGAGCCACTGCCCACCCGCACACCAATTGCGCAAATCTTTCGAGCGTTTTGGGTATCTGGATCTATCCAAACGCCAGGAAACTCACCCATACGCCCAGCATTGCGTAAACCCAGTTGGGACAGCGTGTCAATGATCAGTTGCTCAACGTCGTATATATAGGAGCGAGTGTCGGCAGGGCCATCAATGCCATGTTTGGCTTGCAAACTCAATATGGGATATCCAACCAACTGACCAGGTCCGTGATACGTAATGTCGCCACCTCGCTGCACTTGCACCAGATCTGCGCCTACATCTGCTGGCTTGCAGCGAAGATTATTAGCCAGGTCGGCATTGTGCCCATAGGTAAAAACATGTGGGTGCTCGAGTAACAGCAAGTGTTGATCCACTCCGTGCTCAAATAGCCCTGACTGCAGAGCAAGCGCCTCACGATAAGGCACACGGCCAATCCACCTGACATGAAGTGGTGAGGACAAGTTAGTCATAACTTTTCTTCCGCTCTTAGAGTTCGGCTGACCAATCCTGCGATTCAAGAATTTGTTTGACGCGTGCCAGGAATCGTCCAGAATACGCACCATCAAATGCACGATGATCCCATGACATCGACAAGTTTCCAACAGGATGAATTGCGATACTTTCACTGCCATCTGTCGCAGTAACAACAACTGGCTTTCGCACTATTGCATCTGTTGACAAGATTGCGACTTGGGGCTGATTAATTATTGGCATTGTCAGCACCGAGCCGGCTGAGCCGTTATTTGAAATCGTGAACGTGCCACCCTGAATTTCATCTGGTGACAATTTACGATTGCGAGCGCGCGATGCAAGGTCATTGATCTCACGAGCAATGGCCCTGATCCGCTTGCCGTCAGCATTTCGCACCACTGGCACAAGTAGGCCTGTGTAATCAAGATCCACTGCAACACCTAAATCGACATAGCCATGCACAATCAAATTGTCACCATCGATGGAAGCGTTCAGATGCGGGAACTCACGAAGTGCATCGACTACTGCGCGAGAGATAAACGGAAGATACGTGAGACTAAAACCCTCGCCTGCTTTCCATGAATCCTTTATTGCAGCGCGTGCTCGATCAACATTTGCGTAGTCAACCTCGACAACGCTAAACGCATGCGGGCTTGTGCTCTTCGACATGATCATGTGCGATCCTGTGAGCTTCCGGATCTTCGAAAGTGCGATTACTTGCTCACGATCGCTCGATACAACAGCGGGACGTGACACTGGTGCTGGTGCAGTAACAACAGGAGCGGGTGCCGTAACAACAGGCGCTGGTGCAGTAACAACAGGAGCGGGTGCCGCGACGGTTGGAGTTGTTTTGAGCCCATTGCGATCAATGTGGTCAAGCACATCTTCACGAGTGATTCTCCCGCCAGGACCACTACCAACCAGTGCGTCGACATCAATACCGTGCTCAGCAACCAACCTGCGCACAACTGGCGACAGCAATTTGTTGGAAGTTGCAACAGGCACGGGCACTGCAACAACAGGCGCTGCAACAACAGGTGCAGGTGCAGGTGCAGGTGCAGGTGCAGGTGCTGGTGCAGGTGCAGGTGCTGGTGCAGGTGCTGGTGCAGAACCAGCAACTCCGACAACAGCAATCACAGTTCCAACCGGAACGGTGTCGCCTTCAGCGACGCGAATCTCGGTAAGAGTTCCAGAAATCGGTGATGGCACTTCCGTATCCACTTTGTCTGTAGATACTTCGAAAAGTGGCTCGTCAGCGGCAACTGTGTCGCCAACTTTCTTAAACCAACGTGTGATGGTGCCCTCAGTGACCGTTTCTCCGAGTTGCGGAAGTGTGATATCAGCCATGATTCTCCTGTAATTGCGTGCGAGTTCTTTTAAGCATTAATGCTGCGACCAGTCAACGACATGACGGTTTCACCAAATAACTCCGACAACGAAGGGTGCGGCATGATGAATTCAGAAATCTCTTCCACGGTTGCTTCCCAGTTAACAGCCAAGTATCCACCCGATAACTGTTCAGTAACCCACGGTCCAACCATATGCACGCCAAGTACCTGGCCGGCTGTTCCGTCAGCATTTTTCTTCGCAATGATTTTCACCAAACCTTCAGCTTCACCGATGATCATCGCTCGGCTATTTGCACGAAATTGATGCTTCGCGACTACAACGTCATGGCCTTTTGCACGCGCTTCTTCTTCCGACGGACCAGACCACGCAACTTCGGGGTGACAATAAATTGCCCACGGCACACGGTCGTACATAACCGGATACACCTTTTCACCTCGCATGTGTTTAATTGCAACGATCGCTTCGGCATA
>CAINTF010000311.1 GCA_903853285.1 uncultured Acidimicrobium sp.
CATTTGTTCTGCACCATTGGCTGCAGATTTAGAGAAACGCCAGGCCATTACTGATCCTCTTTTATGTCGTACTCAATTATCTTTGGCTCAATGCTGAGGTCTTCATCAGTATTCGGCGAAGCTTCATACGGAATAAATAATGGCTCAACCGATTCTTCGGTCTGTTCTTGCGAAGCAGCATCCGTGAACAGCGCCGTTGTTTGCTCGTATTCTGCTTCGACCTGCTTCGATGCGTCAGTAAAAACAGACTTGTATTCATTTGCAGCCTTTTGCATATCGCGAATCGGCTCTGCGAATGCTCCTCTAAACTCGGACTGTGCATCACCGGTAATGCGCTTGAATTGGCCATAGACCTGACCCATTTTTCGTAACACTGGAGGAAGCTTTTCCGGGCCAAGCACCACGAGCCCGAGAATCAACAGAAAAATGATCTCGCTTCCCGAGAAATTGAACATTGCAACAGTCTAAAGCCTGTAGATACTTTGCCTTATCATTGATTCGTGCAGCAACGGCTTCCTCCCCTCCTCAGCACGCAGATACTTTTTGCCCATCGTGGAGCAAGCGCATATGCCCCCGAAAACACGCTTGACGCATTCTCGCTCGCGCTCAAGTTGGGAGTGAACGGTTTAGAAAGCGACATTTGGGTCACGCGCGATGGCGTTTTAGTGCTCGACCATGATGGTGTGGTTAAATCACGTTTCCGAACGACGCCAATTGTCGAATTAGATAGATCGGCTTTGCCGGCTCATATTCCCAGTCTTGAACAAATGCTTCAACATTGCGGTACTCAGTACCAGCTCAGCCTGGATGTCAAGGATGCTGCAGTTTTCAAGACAATCGAACAAACCGTTGCGAATATCGATGAGTCAATGCTTGAGCGACTGTGGCTCTGTCATCCACGCTGTGAATTGTTGATCGATCAAAGAACATATGTTTCGAAAAGCAAGCTTGTTGATTCCACTCGTCTTGCAAAAATCAAAGAAGGTCCAGAGCGACGCGCTGCCACCCTCGCAGCAAACGGAATTGACGCCTTCAACATGCACTTCTCGGACTGGAATGGTGGATTAGTTGCTCTATTCCACAGATTCAACATTGTGAGTTTCGGTTGGGACATGCAGCACGAAGCGATTATTGAAAATGGAATTCGAATGGGACTGGACGGCGTTTTTAGTGATTGGCCAGACCGAATGGTCGAAGTCGTTAGTAAACAGAATTAAAGAAATTTTGCCGCGCTAAATGGCCAGATAATTACAAACGCCCGACCCACTACTAGGTTTTGCTCAATCGGACCAAACATGCGGCTATCGAAAGATTGTGGACGATTATCTCCCATTACGAAGATTTGATTTTTCGGAACAAGCGTGGCGTCCATCATTGGTATCCGACAACGATCTTCCAACACAGTCTGGGCAAGGTCAAAATCATTCAGGTATGGCTCATTCAGAAATTTGCCGTCGATGAATACTTTGCAATCTTTGATCGAAATAGTCTCTCCCCCAAAAGCAATGACTCGTTTAATCAAATCGTCGTGTTGAACGATCTGACCATCAACAGTCACTCGGTCGAACACCACAACATCTCCTCTATGGATGTCGTGCAAACGGTATGAAAGTTTGTTAACAAGCACTCGGTTGTCCTGGAACATTGTTGCTTCCATGCTTGGTCCAGAAATGTAGAACTGCTGCAGAATCAGCGAACGCACTGTGATCGCTATAACTAACGCAACGACCAGCACCGTCACCCATTCACGAACGATGCGAAATCCCTGATTGGGCGAGGTCATTACGGGAGGTTGTTCAGAATTCATCAGGTTGTAACGGTAGCCGCAGTAGACAGGCGCTATAGCGATGCGATGAGTTTTTCAACTCGGTCGTCTTCAAACACAAATGGATCTTTGCAGAGCACAGTTTTCTGGGCTTGGTCATTGATCTTCAGGTGCACCCAATCGACCGTGTAGTCGCGTTTTTTATCCTTTGCTGCGGTGATGAATTCGGATCGCAACCTTGCTCGCGTCGTTTGAGGTGCAATGTCCATCGCAGCAATGATGTCTTCTTCTTTGCATATTCGTTCAACCATTGATCTGTTCTGCATTCGATAGAAAATTCCTCTATCTCGTCGAATGTCGTGGTACTGCAAATCCAGCGTCTGCACCCTTGCGTCATCAAGTGCGAGTCCGTGTTTTGATCTGAATGCTTCGATCAGGTTGTGCTTAATCACCCAGTCAACCTCGGTGCCGAGCTTGAGAGGGTCGTTCTCAATGGTGGTTACGCAGTGTTCCCACATCTCCAATGCCTTCATCTCTGTTGGGCTGAATCCACGTGTGTCCGCAAATTTGAGTGCACTATTCAAATATTCACGCTGGATGTCGAGCGCCGAAAGTTCGCGACCGCTCTCAAGCCTGACCTTTTTTCGACAAGTTATGTCATGACTAAAGTCCCGAATTGCACGCACAGGATTTTCAAGTGTGAGGTCGCGCAATGAGACATCACCTGCCTCAATCATTCTGAGCATGCATGCCGTGCTACCCAACTTCAAAAATGTGGTGTATTCGCTCATATTCGAGTCACCGACAATCACGTGCAAGCGTCGATACATTTCAGCGTCAGCATGCGGCTCGTCTCTCGTATTGATAATCGGACGACTACGAGTTGTTGCTGAACTCATTGATTCCCATATATGTTCGGCCCGCTGAGCGATACTAAAAATTGGTCCACGAGCTGTTTGCAGCACTTGACCGGCACCCGTATAGATCTGACGTGAGATGAGAAAAGGAATGAGATGTTGTTGGTATTTATCCGTTTCGGCACTGCGTCGAGTGAGGTAATTCTCGTGGCACCCGTATGAGTTCCCGGCCGAGTCTGTGTTGTTTTTAAAGAGATAAATAGTTCCGCGAATACCTTCATCCTTAAGACGCTGTTCCGCACCGATTAGGAGTTCTTCAAGTTTTCGCTCCCCTGCTTTGTCGTGGACGGTGCAGTCATAAATCGAATCGCATTCCGGAGTTGCGTATTCAGGGTGAGATCCAACATCTAAATACAGACGAGCTCCGTTTTCGAGAAAGACGTTTGAACTTCTACCCCACGAGACGACTTTGCGAAACAGATAACGAGCTACTTCGTCTGGGCTGAGCCGACGCTGTCCACGAAGCGTGCAGGTAACTCCATATTCGGTTTCGATACCGAAGATGCGTTTTTCCATAGCAGTGGAGAGTTAAATCAGATACTGCGTAATTGAAGATTCGCTCAGTCTGGTGAAGCATCGACGCGAACTGTTGCGTGAGAGAACAGCAACTTCTAGCTCTGACGAGCTGATAGGTGTATCTCCTATGCTCAAAGCTTGGTGTGCAAATTTGACGGCGTCTTGTAGTGAAGACCCTGGAATGAAGCGCTCAGCCATTCGATCTCTGATCGTTTCCATATCTCCACCGAGCACCGTAAATTGGTGCTCGTCAATGACGGTTCCGTCATACATGATGTGAAATAACTGATCACGATCTGGACTGAGCCCAACTTCGGCAACGAGTATCTCAACCTCGAGAGGTTTCATTTCGTGGGTAAACGTCTGTCCGAGAATCTGCGCATATTGATTTGCCAATCCTCTTGCGTCTACGTCCAAACGGGAAAACTGGTAGCCCTTGAGATCGGCGGCGCGGACGCCAGCAACTCGCAATTGATCAAACTCGTTGTACTTACCTACACCTGCGAAGGCAATCCGATCGTAAATCTCACTTATTTTGCGCAGTGTGTTTGATGGATTCTCGGCAATTAGTGCAATGCCATCGTTGTATTGCATTGCGACCAGGGCCCTGCCGCGAGCAATACCCTTGCGCGCATAGTCAGCGCGATCTTTCATCATCTGTTCTGGGGCTACATAGAAAGGCATGCTCATCGCTGACCTACACCCTTCGCAATTGCCTCGTAGGTGATCTTTAGTTGAGCATCACTGACACGTGTAAACCCGTTGCTGGTGATAGATGCAATCACGGGATAAATTCCTCTCAATGCATCTGGCCCACCTGTTGCAGAGTCTGCATCTGACGCCTCCCACAAGGCTCTTGCCGTCAACTCGACACCCTCATCAACGGTCAAGTCGCGCTTCCATCCCATTCGCAACACTGTGCCTGCATGCAGCATTCCCGAACCTGTCGCGACAAAATCGTGCTCTTCATATCTGCCACCAGTCGCGTCATAGTTCCATAACCGACCGTGTTGTAGGAGCGTGTCATAGCCAGCAAAAATTGGAACGACCATGAAGCCCTGCATTGCTGCTGGAAGATTGCTTCGGACAAACATCGATAGCTGATTTGCTTTTCCTTCAAGAGAAAGAGACTGACCCTCTACCTTTTCGTAGTGCTCAATTTGGAGTTGGAACAATTTCACCATTTCCATTGCCGGGCCTGCAGCTCCAGCAATTGCAACGCCACTGAATTGATCGGCTTGCACTACCTTTTCCATCTCTCGATGACTGATCAAATTGCCAGACGTTGCTCGCCTATCCCCAGCCATCACTACCCCGTCTGCGCAACGGAGCGCAACACAAGTAGTTGCATGAGGCACCAGCATCTCAGTGGTTGGACCGGCTTCACCAAATGGCGACAAACCGACTCGCTTCAAGAGTTCGCCAAAACTTGCACCGGGATCCTGCTCAAAGGAAAACAACGGCATTGACATACAACTGTAGGTTAGGGCTATTGCCCACCTTTTTGCACATAGCTTTTTACAAACTCTTCAGCATTGGATTCAAGAACTTCGTCAATCTCATCAAGCAAACTGTCCAGGTCGGCCGTGAGATTCTTGGAACTGCTGGTCGCGGTCACTGTCGATTCGACTGCTGGCGAAACTGACTTTTTCGATTGCGAAGTTTTCCTTAATTGCTCGGGCATAGTTGAACCATAGCCAAAAACTCCTGCCACCGCTAGCCGAATGCTTTTAAAACTGTGAACTTAACTTTTCAATGAGATCCACAGGATTCTGCGATCCAGCGAGTATGTCTCCCACCAATTTTCGGGTTCCACGTAGCGGTTCAGGCATCGGAATTCGCTTGAGTCCTTGATTGGGAATGTCGAATACGACACTGTCCCAGTTAGCGGCTATCACATCATTTGGCCAGCGCTGCAGTACGGTTCCACGAAAAAATGCGCGAGTACTTTCTGGTGGATTGACCATTGCCTTTACTACATCTGAGTGATCACACAACTCCACAAGACCAGCTCGCAGTGCCAAGCACTTATCGATTCGCATGTCGTGATATTGCAAATCAATTGCTTTAAGTCGTGCATCATGGTCCTGTAATCCGTGTCGTTGTACATACCCATCGACTATCCGCTTCTTGGCGATCCAGTCAACGATGTTGGCAACGATCAGTGGATCTGTCTCCAGACCGGTAAGCACACCTTTCCAACGCCGCAGTACATCGCCCCCAACTTGTGAATCAACCGAATCAAGTCCGTAGCGTTCTGCGTATTCGGTCGCCGCATCAAGAATTTCAATTTGGATTTGCAGCGCCGACATCATTCGGCCATCCGTCATCTCGATCCGAGTACTCAACGAAGTGTCATGACTCACTTGCCGAATAGCGCGTACTGGATCCTTAATCGTGAGATGTTCCGGAAAAACATCATCTTCGATCATCGCAAGCACGATGGATGTAGTGCCGAGTTTAAGAAGTGTTGCTACTTCGCTCATATTCGCATCACCCGCAATTACGTGTAATCGTCGATACTTTGTTGGATCACAATGCGGCTCATCGCGAGTATTGACAATCGGTCGTTTGAGCGTCGTTTCTAATCCAATTTCTTCTTCAAAAAAATCCGCCCTTTGGCTGATCTGAAACGAGGTCTGATTCTCGCCTTTGCCGGCAACACCGCGATGTTCAGCGCCGACTTTTCCGGCGCCGCAATAGATTTGCCTCGTGACGAAATGAGTTGTTATCTGTTGGGCAATCTGAGCAAAAGGAGTTTGTCTCGAGACCAAATAATTTTCATGGCAGCCGTAACTGTTGCCTTTTCCATCTGAGTTGTTTTTGTAAATGACAATTTCGGAGTGTTCCGGTAGCCCCTCGTTGGCTGTTCGCATGCTGCTGCGAATGATCTCTTCTCCAGCACGATCAAACAAAACCGCTTCAAGTGCGTTGCGGCATTCTGGCGTGCTTATCTCTGGGTGTGCATGATCTACGTAGTAGCGCGCACCATTTGTGAGAACAGTGTTGACGAGTTGACTTTCAAACTCAGGGAAAAGATAGTCATCAAGTGAATAACCTCTAGCGTCATTTCCCGGATGCTCGTCGATGTAATCCCAGCCGACGAGATCTTCTTTGCCTTTTGAATATGCATTGACGATGATCGAAGATGCAGTGATTGGATTGACATCGCCACCTTTAAAGATGATCCCGTATTCAGTTTCAACACCACAAACTTTGGGTAGCGCCATTTAGAGGTACTGCCCTGTCGCCGTTCGCTCGATTGCCTTGCCGCCAAAATCGCGACCGGACTGAGTCTCATCTCGATCGTGCACCAGTGTGCGTATGAAAACAATTCTTTCACCCTTTTTACCAGAAATCTTTGCCCAATCGTCTGGATTCGTTGTGTTCGGTAAATCTTCGTGCTCTTTGAATTCCTGATGGATTGAATCGACCAAGTCCTGGAGCGAAATCCCTTTCAAGCCTGATGCAAGAAGTCTCTTGATGGCCAGTTTCTTTGCTCGACGCACAACATTTTCGATCATCGCTCCTGATGAGAAATCTTTGAAATACAAAATTTCCTTTTCACCATTTTGATATGTCACTTCAAGAAACCGATTTGCATCAGTTGTTGCATACATTTCGCCCACTGTTTGATCAATCATCCTCTCGAGAGCCACGGAAACATCTCCGCTCCCGTACATGTCAACATCCGCTTGCGCAATAGGCAGATCGGTTGTGAGGTATCGCCCGAAAATCTGACATGCCGCAACTGCATCTGGTCGTTCAATCTTGATTTTTACATCCAATCGACCTGGTCGCAGAATTGCTGGGTCAATGAGATCTTCGCGGTTGGTTGCACCGATCACTATGACGTTTCGCAAACCTTCAAC
>CAINTF010000312.1 GCA_903853285.1 uncultured Acidimicrobium sp.
ACCAAGCCAAATATTTTGAGATCCCACTGACCTGGTTCGTATGTCGGCACATCACCAACGTGCAGAACAGGAAATCGCTCGGTCAAGTACTGCCCCGGCGGCAATCGGGCGTCATCAATGCCCTTATTTGCAAGTTGCTCACGGTTGCGATCAAAAAAGCCCATTGTTTAACTCTCCTGCATCAAGTCTGCCTCATTACATCGCTAGATTGACGGCGCATGCCACTCTTTTTAGTTCGACACGCCAAAGCCGGCAAGCGCAGCAAGTGGCTTGAAGATCCTGCCAACGACGATGACCGCAATCGACCGTTGGACAACAAAGGAATACTTCAAGCAGTTGCGCTCGCAGATCGACTAGTCGACTTTGCGCCAACACAGCTTTTTTCGAGTCCATACATGCGCTGCGTACAGACTCTCGAGCCGCTCGGCGCAACTCTTACGATTTCAGTGACAGCCGACGAACGCCTCGCAGAAGACAATTCATTTGAGCCAATTCTTGAACTGCTTGAGAGTTGCCAAGACAACGCTGTGCTGTGCAGCCACGGAGACATGATCCCTATGGTTGTCGAGGCACTTGAACGTCGCGGCATGATCGTGACTGGCATGCGAGATTCGCGCAAAGCTTCGGTGTGGGTGCTTGAGCGCCAAAACGGTGTCATCGTGCGTGGCCATGCGTGGCCGCCACCAACTATTGATTAAGAGCGGTTGCTACTTCTGCTCGAATTGAATCGACGAACCCCATCACTTCTGCTGGCGGATTCATTGCCGCGCAAATATCGAGTTGTTCCTTTGCGCCCGCAGCATCACCTGCAAGTCGAAACCGGACTATTCCAAGAAAGCAATGTGCATCGGGATAATCGGGCTCTACTTCTATTGCATGATCCAATCCTTGAGTTGCCGCGGCCAACGCAAGCACTTTCATATCGTCTGGAGCATCGCGTGCAACAAGCGCAATCAGCCAAGATCGATATGTCAAAGCCTCAACATGGTCTGGGTTCAGCGCCAAAACTTTTGAATACAAATCAATCGCGGTTTTAGGTTCAGAAAAATTGAGTGAACGTGCTTGAGACAACATCGATGCGGTTGAGTCTTCAATTCCTCCACTCACTGTTTGACCAGGCAATCGCTGTCCTGACTGCCGCGCAACGAACCAACCAGCCGCACCTGCAATAAGTGCGATCAAGACAACCACACTTAGTATTCGCTTCAGCGAAGCGCGTGGTCGAGTCTCGCGAGCATCAATTCCAGCGTCCAAAACTTTGATGATTTGAGCAGCGCGATGTACATATCCGTTTTTTAGTACTCGGTAATCCTCGTCATCAATATCGCCCACCGCATGTTCGCGCTCAAGATCAATCAATGATTCAAGTAAAAACTTGCGCTCCTCCTCCAGGCTCACTTGCTCGTCTGGATTAATCACGAGTTTGATTCCGTCACGTTTTTGGAAGCCAATGCGGCATCAACCAATGCACTATCTTCAGCGCTTGCCGCACCGTCGTCAGAGGTACGCCACTTTCTAAACACGATGCCAAGCGCGGCCGCACCAGCGATCAACGCAGCAATTGGCAATGCCCACACCAGCGAGTCGACGCCGGTCGAGCGAGGCACGAGCAGCACTTGACCACCAAAGCGTTGCTCGATGTAGGCAATCGTTTCATCATCGGTGCGTAGACCGCTGCCAACCTGTCGAGCAACCTCTGCACGAATCGCCTCTGCCGCAGATGCACGCGAAACATAAACGCTCTCCCCTTGGCAAGTCGGGCATGCAAGTCGCATCGTGATTGCATCAATGCGATCCTGCTGAGTTAACGGTCCACTATCGCGGAGTCCGCCGAAGATCAGAAGTGCGACCGCAATCGCACCCATCACAATCCACGAATACTTGTTGTTGAGTTTGGTTGATTTACTCATGACCCGAACTGCAATTTCAAGAGCGACAGCTGCTCATCTAACAGGCCTTCCGAAAGTTGTCCAGCAATGCGCAAGCGAACGTAACCGTTGGGGTCAATGATCCACGTCTCTGGAACTTTGGCGACGCCAAAGGCAACCGCAATGCTGCCGTCTGTATCGCGAATCTTTTGCCAATCACCTTTGTTCTCTGCAAAAAATGCAGCGACTGCGCTGTCGTTGTCATCATTAATCACTGTGTAGAGCTCTGCGGGGTTGTCAGTCGACAATTGATTTTGCGCAAATGTCAGCAACATCGGATGTTCATTGCGGCATGGAACACATGTCGAGTTGAAAAAGTTGAGCACGACCCATGATCCCTTGCGACGAGACAAATCAAACGGCTTGTCATCAATCGTTGTCGTCACCACTGCTGGCTCAGGTTGTCCAAGCAACGGCGAATCGGCGTTCTCGGACGGGTTTGGTTTGGCGCTCACCAATACCCACAGCAAACACACGAGCGCAATGCCCACTGCCGTTGCCGCAATTGGTGCAGCCTTAAATTTTCTTTTCTTCTCACTCATCGTTACTACCTATTAACGCAGAGGTTGCATCCGTTGGTTTGCGACGACGTCCTGGAAACGCTGCCAACAACGTTCCAAGTGCCATCAAGAATCCGCCGATCC
>CAINTF010000313.1 GCA_903853285.1 uncultured Acidimicrobium sp.
CTTGCAAAACTCTGTGGGCCGTTGATGAAGTCAAGCACTGCTTTTGCTTTTTTGCTAGTCACTCCTGGAGTGATATCAACCATCACTAAATGTCTGACCAACTCTGGATATTTGTCGGTGAGCACCAAACATGTGAGCCCGCCCAAGGACATTCCAACAACTGCTTGAGCATTTGGTGCTAGCTGTTGCACGACTATCGCAAGATCATCTGCCAAATTCTGTGGCGTGTATGTTGCGTCATCACGCCACGACGAGTGACCATGTCCTGGTAAGTCAACCGCCAATAACGGACAACCAAGAGTTAAAGCAACCGTGTCCCACGTGTGCGCATTTTGTGCGGTGCCATGAATCAACACCAGTCGTGGTTCACCTTCACCCCATTTCAGAGTGCTCACCTTTCGCCCATCAGACAACTGCACACTCACTCGTTGCACTGTTGGCGTTGCGCTCGCGTTAATCGAATACTCCTCGATGTTTTGCCCAAACATTGAGAACTCGTCGTAGGGAACCATCTCTTGGTTATTCATTGGTGTACCTCCTACGGCGTTGAAACAGCAACTGTTGTTGGCGCACCAGCAATAGTCGTTGCAGTCGATTTTGGCAAAGTTGTCGGGACTACGGTCGGCAAGGTCGTGTAATCCGGATCTGGTTTATCAAATGGCGGCACAGGAGAACCGTACTCTTCTGGTTCCTTCACGCCATCAAAAACATAGACGCGGTCACCATAGGCAACGATTGCCTGAAAATATCTTGCTACCGACATTGGTATTCGCACGCAACCGTGAGATGCGGGCTTAAGTGGAACCAATATCGCGCCGTGGATTGCCACGTTGTAGTTGAAGTACACGGGGTTGTACATGGTTCCCAGTTTTGACTCACGCATTCCTTGATGACGATTGTAGAAATAGAAAATGCCTGGAGGCGTAATTGCTTCACCGCAAATGCCACGCTTAATTTCGGCATCAGTGCTGTTGCCGTCTTCGCCCGGACTAATTGTTACTTCTTCACACCATTTTTCATTTGACCCACTGGAAATATGTGTAATTACAACAGGAATGCCGTCTTTAAACACGATCAATACTTGCTCTGGCAGATACACCTCTACATGCGTTGCGGTATCGGCATCGCGACGAGGCTTGATCTGAATGTCTGATTGCATAATCGCCCAAGTTGATGGAGTCACAACCCCTGTTGCGCGTTCGCGTGGTGTACTCATCACCAGTTTTTCGAAAGCCCACACTGCCTGAACGGTGTTTTGTCCAAACACGCTGTCTTGCGGGCCCGGATCAAAGTGCAATGCGGCCAACCGCTGCTGCACTCGCAACACGTCGTCACCCTTCATTCCCGGTTTAATTGTTCGCGTGAGAGGCACCGTTACCAATGGAACATTGGTGGATTCTGTAATAACGTTTGGGTTGTTGGCATTTGACTCTGTGTTATCGCCATTGACCACAACCGATATTGCGACAACAGTGAGCAGCACAGCCATGGCTGCAATCGCTGGCCGCCAGCGGTCATAGAGACTTTGCTGCGACTGCAACTGATCTAGATCGTCATCATCAAACAACACACCCTCGTCAAAGAATTCATCTTGATCAAAAAAGTTGTCGTCAGAAAATTCGTCGTCAGAGAAGTTGTCATCCATGTTTATTCATGCACCTAAGGAATTACTTCTTTTTCGGTCCAAGGGCGTTGAGATGACCACGCAATGTCCATGCCTCTTTCAAAATCTTGATAATTACTGAAGGCGAACTGAGCGTGGATACTCCACGAGTTCGTGGAAAGTAGTCCACTCCAAACTGCACAACGCTCATGTTCATCTTGCGTGCACTCACCATCAGTTCTGCATCAATGAACGAACCTTCACTTGTGAGTTTGACTTGCTCAAGCACATTGCGACGCACCAACTTAAATGCAAAGTTGACATCCCTAAAGCGGCACCCGAACAATGCGCGCACCATCAAGTTGTAAAAGAATGAATACACCACTCGCACATAACCCTCGCCCGTTCGATCAAAACGGTAGGCCGCAACAATGTCAGCTTCGTATTGGTGCATGAGACGCATTGCTTTATGTACTTCGCGAAAGTCAAAGGGCAAGTCCGCATCGGTGTACAGCACCACGTCGCCTGTTGCAGCGCCAAAACCAGACTTAATCGATCCACCTAATTTGCGGTTAGACGGATGATGAACAACTTTTACTCGTGCATTTTTGGCTGCCGCTTCGTCTGCAAGTCGCGCAGTTGCATCAGTCGACGCATCATTAACAATGATCATTTCGTAGTCGCCGACCGTTCCAGCTGCGATCAATTCGTCGCCCAGTTCGATTGCGGCATTAAGTGCGCGCTGCAAATATTCCTCTTCATTCCACATGGGGAAAAAGACAGAAAATCGTTCGAAACGTGGATTCGTCATGCCCATTCAGGCTAACTGCGAGTGTCTGATTTGAGATCCGTCCACACCCACAGCGCCTGTAATGTGCAGGCTGTGAGCATGTCTACTAACCAGCCGATAAATCAGCAAACGACAGCACGCACAGGTCTCACCGGCACATGGCGAACTGTCGCAGTGATCTCGTGGCTTCTGGTCTTTTTTGCGATCATGGCTACGGCCGTCACAAGTCGCAATATCGGCAAACCAACTTGGTGGCTCGGGCCAGAGTCCAATCCATCGTTTGTGCTGCTGTGGGCGCTTCCTTTCGTGGCGCCAATAGCCAGCATTATTTCTGCAATCAAATTTGGACGTATCGCAAGTTTTGTTGGATTCGGATCAGCACTTTTTCTTGGCGCAATCGGAGTTGCTGACATAAACAACACCCCTGGTGTCGCCCTCATCGAATGC
>CAINTF010000314.1 GCA_903853285.1 uncultured Acidimicrobium sp.
ACTCTTGCCAACTGCTACTTGGCACTGGAAAGCAATCTTGAAATTGTTGCGGTACTCAACAAAATTGACTTGCCGGCAGCAGATCCGGATCGCTACGCGATGGAGATCGAAAAGGTATTGGGTATTCCCGCTGAAGACATCTTGCGTATCTCGGCAAAGACAGGTGTAGGTGTGCCCGAGTTGTTGGATGAAATAATCGTTCGTATTCCAGCACCGAAGGGTGACGCAAATGCGCCACTTCAGGCGCTGATCTTTGACTCTCAGTACGACACGTATCGCGGGGTGGTGTCGAGTATCCGCGTCATGAACGGTCGAATGAATAGCGGAAGCAAGTTGCTGTTCATGCAGACCAAGGCGACGCATGAAGTGATCGAGATTGGTGCACGTATGCCGGTGTCGACACCAGTTGCCGAACTTGGGCCTGGAGAGGTGGGCTATCTCATCGCTGGCATCAAGGATGTTGGTGAGGCACGAAGTGGTGAGACTGTGACCACGGCAATTAACTCGGCTACCGATGTTCTGGATGGTTATCGCGATCCGAAACCGATGGTGTTTTGCGGACTGTTTCCGATTGATGGCGATGACTTTGAAAACCTGCGTGAAAGTTTGCAGCGTCTCAAACTCAACGATGCGTCCATTGCGTATGAGCCAGAATCTTCTGGCGCACTTGGGTTTGGCTTTAGATGTGGGTTTCTCGGACTGTTGCACCTGGAAATCGTGACAGAGCGTTTGGAGCGAGAAGTCAACCTGGCACTGATTGCTACAGCACCGTCTGTGGAATACATGGTCAATAAGACCAATGGCGAAAAAGTAAAGGTTGACAACCCAGCAGACTTGCCAGCGACCGTATATATAGGTTCAATCGAGGAGCCGTTCTTTCGCGTCAGCATCATTACGCCAAAGGATTACACGGGTTCGCTGATGGAATTATGTCAGGACCGACGTGGCGAGTTGATCAAGCTCGAATATCTCTCTCCTGAGCGCGTCGATATGCAATACAAAATGCCTCTTGCGGAAGTAGTTGTCGATTTCTTTGATCAACTGAAAAGTCGTTCGCAGGGTTACGCAAGTTTGGACTACGAACTTGATGGATACCGAGTGTCTGACCTGGTGCGTGTAGATATTTTATTGAATGCACTTCCTGCTGATGCGTTTTCTACAATCGTCCACCGCGAAAAGGCATACGACTACGGCAATCGCATGTGTGCAAAGTTGCGCGAGCTCATTCCGCGACAGATGTTTGATGTTCCAATTCAGGCGGCAATCGGCGGACGTATTATTGCGCGTGAGACAGTGAAAGCAAAGCGAAAAGACGTTTTGGCAAAGTGCTATGGCGGAGATATTTCCCGCAAACGCAAATTGCTCGAAAAGCAAAAAGAAGGAAAGAAGAAAATGAAGTCAATTGGCCGCGTAGAAGTGCCAGGCGACGTGTTCATTTCGGCGCTCAAACTCGATGGCTGAGAACTCTTCTAAAAATGGTGCCATGTTTCGTTCATTGAAGAGTTTTAATGCACGATTGTTCTTCGCCGGCTTATTGCTTTCAAATATTGGCTCATGGCTTCAACTCACTGCCACATCGTTTTTGCTGTATCGACTAACTGGAAGCGCCGTTGCACTTGGCATCAATGCTGCGCTGCAGTTCTTGCCGATGTTGCTGTTCGGGGCTTGGGCTGGTGCGCTTTCAGATCGCTACAACCGACAACGCACCACGATTATCACTCAAACGCTGCTTGCATTGCAGGCCATTGTGCTTGGCGTATGCGATCTCACAGGAATTATCAATATGCCCATCGTGTTCGTGCTTACGGGGGCACTTGGTGTCATAGGGGCAATTGATAATCCCGCACGACGCGGGCTCGTCACCGAACTTGTACCCCAAGAAGACATGACAAATGCGATGAGTCTTAACACGGCGGTCATGACGGGGTCGCGCATCTTTGGGCCAGCACTCGCTGCCGCTTTGGTGGGACCTTTGGGAACAGGATGGCTGTTTGTCATTAATGGAATTTCCTACGCCGCGATGTTGTATGGCGTTGCAGGATTACGTAAATCGGAAATGTTTTCACCACCATTACGACCAGCAGGTGGAACACCGGTTCGAGATGGATTGCGATTTGTGAGACACAATGAACGTCTGCTTGTTTTGTTCGTCGTGTTCACGATGGTCAGTACATTTGCATTCAACTACGGAGTGTCGTTGCCAAAACTTGCTGACACGCAATGGGGGGATCCAAAGTATTACGGCTGGGTGCTAGCGGTCACCAGCGTCGGGAGTTTGATTGGCGCGTTACTAACTGCTCGTTTGCATCGTGCTACCTACCGATGGGTGGCAACGAATGTGATGTTGTTGGCAATCGCGAATATCGGCATGGCGTGGTCACCAAATGTTTGGATTGCGTTTGTTTGGGCGATTCCACTTGGCGCTGGCGGAGCCGCAATGATCTCTGCGGCCAACTCGATTATTCAGTATGAGTCTCCGCCAGATATGCGAGGCCGAATGCTGGCTTTGAGCGCGGTTGCATTTTTGGGATCAACACCAATTGGTGGTCCGATTACGGGTTGGATTGCAGATGCCGTGAGCGTGCAGTGGTCGCTTGGCTATGGAGGTGTGATTGGCTTGTGTACGGGTATTTTCATGATTCAGTGGATTTGGAGAAGTGGTGTCGATCGAAATTAATTCAGTGATGTGGTTTAGGCGTGATTTGCGCTTAGCCGACAATGAGGCTTTAGTCGCTGCAGCTCGCGCGGGGAGTGTGACACCACTATTTGTCATCGATCCAAAGTTTTTTGAACGCTCTGGAGCACCACGTTTAGTTTTTCTCTTGCGCAATTTACATGAACTTAGTAAATCGATGGGCGGAGCATTGGTTGTGCGAACTGGTGATCCTGTTGATGTAGTTCCAGCTGTTGCTCGGGAAGTCGGCGCGACTGCAGTGTTTGCTGCAAAAGATTTTGCTCCATACGGCCAGGCACGAGATGCCCGGGTTGGCGATGCTTTGCGCAAAGTTGGTGCCGAGTTGCAGAGCGTCGGCTCTGCGTATGCGGTAGATCCCGGTTTGGTGCGCAAGGCAGACAACACTCCTTACGCAGTATTCACTCCGTTTTCCAAAATATGGCTATCCATCGGATGGTCTGCTCCATTGCCTCAACCACAAATCGTGTGGCACGGTGCACCAACTGTTACATCCGAAGATTTACCTGCTGAACCAGAGTGCAGCTCAACACTGCCGGATGCAGGCGAACACGCTGCGTGGAAGGTTTGGGAATCGTTTCGAGATAGCGCACTGAACGGATATGCCGAGACGCGTAACAACCCCGATATACAAGGGACAAGTCAGTTGTCGCCATACTTACGATTCGGCATCGTGCATCCGCGATCGTTGCTGGCCGAGCTTGGAGATTCGAAATCGCATTCAGTTTTTCGAAGCGAATTGTGTTGGCGTGAATTTTATGCCGATGTACTTTTTCATCAGCCACGAACTGTTTGGGAAAACTTGCAATTGAAAATGAATAAAATGACGCACGACACTGGCGCTGATGCTTTGACTCGCTTTGATTCGTGGTGCAAAGGTGAGACCGGTTTTCCAATTGTTGATGCCGGGATGAAACAAATGTTGGCAACGGGGTGGATGCATAATCGAGTTCGGATGATTGTTGCGAGTTTCTTGGTTAAAGACTTGCATCTTCCATGGCAATGGGGTGCAAAGTTTTTCATGCGTCACTTAGTGGACGGAGATATTGCATCCAATAACCACGGTTGGCAATGGACGGCCGGCACAGGTACGGATGCATCTCCATACTTTCGAATTTTTAATCCCATTTCTCAGGGCGAACGCTTTGATCCGCAGGGTTCGTATGTGCGCCAGTGGATTCCTGAACTTGGCGAATTGGAAAATGACGTTGTGCACTCTCCATGGACTTTGGGGTTGCTCAATCCCTACATCTCGCCGATTGTGGATCACGCAGAGGAGCGCCTTATTTCCCTGGATCGCTACAAAGCGGTATCGGGTAAGTGAAGAGGCGCATCCATTGAAGCGTTGGGCCTCGGTATCCTTGTAACGATGCTTGACGACCGCAAAACAGCCATTCTCCGCGCTGTAGTGGAGGAGTACATCTCGACGGCGCAACCAGTCGGCTCGTCGCATATTGCCAATACTTCTGGTGTGCAGGTTTCGTCGGCCACAGTGCGCAACGACATGAGTTTCCTCGAACAAGAGGGTTATTTGGCCCAACCGCACACATCGGCTGGTCGCATTCCCACCGATAAGGGATATCGATTTTTTGTTGACCACCTAACACCTTCTGGCACTCTCGAACTTGCCGCTCAAGATCGCATCGGTCAGTTTTTCGATACGGCACATGGACGCTTGGAAGAGACGTTGCAGCGCACGAGCACACTGCTCGCCGAGATGACCAACTACGCAGCGTTAGTGATGGGTCCTAAGGCAGAAGTCGCGGTGGTTCGGTCTGTCCAACTCGTTGGGTTGAGTGCTCATATGGCCATGGTCGTTGTAGTGCTATCCAATGGAGTTGTCGAAAGTGAACCGATTGAACTCAGTGCGTCGATCACTGATGACCAGACGGCTGCAGCTTCACAAGCGCTGAGTCGGATCATGATTGGTAAGGCGCTTGGAGCATCTCTGCCACTGATGACGTCGGGTGATGTGATTGTCGATGCACTTGCCGCACAAGTGGTGCGCGCGATGAATGGTCGACGAGTCGATGAATCAGTTTTTGTCGGTGGAGCATCGGCGATGGCTCAAGCATTTGATGC
>CAINTF010000315.1 GCA_903853285.1 uncultured Acidimicrobium sp.
AGCGAAGCCAGCGTGAAGCAGTTACAAGTTGTGCGCTCAGTGCGCAGAATGTGGTCTAGACGCGAGCTAATTGCGCCATGAAGGCAGTCACTACATCAGAGGCCGACAAGCCGGCAACAATTCGGCTCAAGGGCAACACGCTGTGTTCAAGATTTGATTCAATCCCAGCACGTCCAGAATTTGGATTGCTGAATAATTGGCAAAACTGCCTCGACAACTCTGCACCCCATTGCAAATACGCCGTGCACTGAAACCTTGCCGCTTCTTGTGTGCGCCGCTGGCTGATGCCAACCAATTTTGAGCGCACTCCTTCGATATCAAAACCCATCACTTCACCTGGACCCATACCGGAAAAGCACACCAGATCGCCAAACTCACCCACGTCAAGATTTTCGCGGTACACGTCTGCCGTGAATGTATATATAGGTGCGAGTGATTTGATCGCGGCTAGCCACACATCGCCCAACCACCACGAAGCTCGCCCTACATCATCGATCCAGAGTGGATCATTTTTGGGTATCACCACGTCTAACCACACCTGATTACCAGGTGAGAGAAACACCATCCCACCACCACTTCGTCGCCTCACTACTTCTACGTTCGCACTCATACACGCACCCAAATCGAGTTCTGTTTCCGATTGACGCGAACCCAACACGATCGCAGAATTTATGACGTCAACATTCCACACACTTCGTTCTGCTGGAAGATCTCGCCCGTGTTGCTCGCTTGCAGTTGTGCGCACATCGTGCACGCGCCATGTCGATTCAGGATGCTGCGGCAAGATACTGCTTCCACTCGTCGGGCACACGTCCCACCGACACAGTGATCCACGCCAATTCACGCGGGGCAAGAGGCTGCGACTCGAGCAACATTCCAGCCTCTTCGGGCGTTCTGTCTCGCTTTCGCAAATTGCAAGGACGACATGCAGCTGTCACGTTTTCCCAAATATGCATGCCGCCTCGCGAGCGCGGCATTACATGATCAATCGAGTCTGCAACTCCGCCGCAGTACTGACAGCGGTGATCATCTCGCGCAAAAACTGCACGACGGGAAAGTGCTGTGCGGCGATGATACGGAACTTTGACCATGTAACGCAGACGAATCACGAGCGGCCCAGGGATACTCATCGTTTCCGAATGCACTTCAGTTCCGTCATCTTCAATAATTTCGGCTTTGTCCGACAACACCAAACACACTGCGCGTCGCGCAGACACAACACTCAGCGGCTCGTATGTTGCATTCAACACCAGCGCGCTTCGCATCAGTTATGCCTTATGAAGTCGCCGACGCATCGACGTTCCGGTACTGTGCCAATCTTTCGACCACTCCAAGTAATCAATGATGTCGGCAATTTCGGGTTGGTCAACGCCATATCCATATTGGGTAGTCAAGCGAAAATTGACATACGCACGCGAGGGCAACGGAAGATGCGATCCATGTCGCCACCACTGTCGCGGGACTAAACGCTTGGCCGAACGAAGCGCCGTCACCCACAAATCAGGCCGAACAACAACGGCACCAATCAGTTTCAGATACGTGCGAAAGGCCAACATCAGATCAGCCCGGCTTTGGTTCCTTGGGTAGACCCAACACCATCTCACCAATAATGTTGCGTTGCACCTGAGACGAACCCGCATAAATTGTTCCCGCACGAGCATTCAAGAACGTCATTGTCCAACTCATTGAATCATTTGGCGCGCCAGCATCGTCCGTCGAGAATGCACTTGACGGTTTGCGACCCGTTGGGACCATTGCATCCATTCCTAAAAGGTCAACACCCAATTCGGTGACGATCTTGTGGTATTCGCTCCAATACAACTTAAAGATTGCACCGTCAGGACCAGGATGATGTCCTGCCAAAAACTTTGTCAATGTACGCATGCCCAAGTAACGCATCACCTGGACTTTGGAATAACACCAAGCCAGCTTTTGACGAATGCGTGGGTCGTTGTTGACACCTCGATCTTTTGCAAGTTGCAACAATCGGTCAAACTCAGCCTCAAATGCAATCGGGGCAATCGATGCGGCAGCTCCGCGTTCGAAACCAAGTAGACCCATTGCAACTGCCCATCCGTTGTTTACACCGCCAACAACATTTTCTTTTGGCACTACAGCGTCTGTGTAAAACACTTCGTTGAATTCGCTCTCACCAGACAACATCTTGATGGGTCGCACTTCAATTCCGGGCTGTCTCATGTCTACGAGTAAAAACGAGATGCCTTTATGTTTTGGCGCATCTGGATCTGTTCGTGCAAGAGTAAAAATATGATCAGCAAGATGACCCGCCGATGTCCAAATCTTCTGCCCGTTCAACACCCATTGATCGCCGTCCAACTCTGCACGCAATCCAACGTTTGACAAATCGCTACCTGCGTTTGGTTCGCTGTATCCCTGACACCATGTATCTTCTCCAGCGAGCAGACGAGGCAAGTAATAACGTTTTTGTTCTTCAGTGCCAAACAGCAACAAGGTATTGCCAAGCATTTGAATACTGAACACGTCGTTGTGTCCACCGGTTGGCACACCTGCGCGAGCAAATTCTTCGGCGATGATGACTTGTTCAAGTTCCGACAAACCGCCGCCACCAAACTCAACTGGCCAGCCAGGAGCAAGATATCCAGATGAATACAGTGTCGCGCGCCATTCGGTAATGAAATGCTCAAGCGCCTCACCAGTGAGTGCGCCTATGCCCTTCCAATTTGGAGGCAACTTCTCTGCCAAAAATGCTTGTACTTTTTCGCGATACTCTTCCGCCGCTGCGCTGTATGTCGGGTTCATGGCTCTTTACGCTAGTACGAAGCCCTGGCCAGACTCGCAGCGCCAATCAATGGGGCCTCGTCGCCTAGACCAACGGGAACCACCTTCATTCCGCGCACAAATTCGAGCCGCGCTGACCGATCCATCTCGTGCTGGACTGCCGCAAAGAAAGGGGTGCCGAATCCAAGCGCAACCGAACCTCCGATCACACACAATTGCAAGTCCATGAGCGCACCTACCGACACAAGTGCTCGCCCAACAAGTTTCCCTGCCTCGATCTTGACTTCGTTCGAGGCAAATTCACTCGGTTGTCCAGTCATGGCTTGAATCGATCTCCCAGACACGTGGGCCTCTAGACATCCGTGAGCTCCGCATTCACACAATCTGCCATCGGGCTCAACTATCACGTGTCCAATGTGTCCTGCGTTGCCAAGTCGGCCTGTCACAAGTTTGTTGTTTGAAACAATGCCTCCACCAACCCCCGTCGATACGACCATTCCGATTACGTCCGAAACTCCCACTGCATTCCCACACCACACTTCTCCAAGAACCAACGCTTGGGCATCATTAGCGATGTGCGTTGTAAGCCCAGTTGCACTCTCGACGGCGGAGCGCAAAGCGAAGCCTCTCCAATCTGCAATGTTTAATGGTGAGACACTTTCTCCCCCCAGTGTCATCGGTCCGCCGCAACCAACCCCGCATGCTTCAAGTCGCACATTGGTTTGCATCATTTGTGCATCAATCAGTTTTTTAAGTGCTCCCCAAACGTCGGTCGCAGGCGTAAGGGTTTGCATTCGCGACAACAGTTCACCACTTGTGGACACCACACCAACAGCAAGTTTTGTTCCGCCAATATCAATGGCGAGGAATCCTGAAGAGTTAGATATCTTTGCCAAATTTGATTCGGCTCGAAGCGGCATTCGTGCGCGCCTTACGCAACGATGCAGCAACATCCTTCAAACCAACTTTGCTCATCGCTCGCAATTGCTGCTCAATGATTAACACGCAGCCAAGCATCGCCAAAAAACCGGCGAACGCAACCAGAAAATGCACCTGCAATGTGATCACCGTAAAAACGAGTGAAGCAATTGCGCCAAGGCCAGCCCACCACGCTTTGCGAGCCGAGTGCGCGTAAATACCTGATGGCTTTAC
>CAINTF010000316.1 GCA_903853285.1 uncultured Acidimicrobium sp.
CTGTGCAGCATCGACAACAAGAACTACGCCTTCGCACGCGGCAAGCGAACGACTTACTTCATATCCGAAGTCGACGTGACCAGGTGTATCAATGAGATGAAACGTGTGACCCTTCCAAGGCACACGCACATTTTGCGCCTTGATCGTGATGCCGCGCTCACGCTCAAGATCCATCGAATCCAAATACTGGGCACGCATGTCTCGTGACTGCACTGCCCCGGTCATCTCCAAAATTCGGTCGGAAAGGGTCGACTTACCATGGTCGATGTGGGCGATGATCGAGAAATTGCGGATTGTTGCGAGATCCATTGATGCGATTCAGTTCTGCTGGGCCAGGCTTTGTTGATGACGATGGCGCTACAGCCCTCAAATTCTACAGTTGGGGCTACGCCCTAGTCGCTGTTAGCCTGAACAGTCCTGAAATCTTCAGGGCGTCTAACGAAAGAATGGGTAGTCGAAGTGGCAAATATCAAGAGCCAAAAGAAGCGAATTCTCACCAACGCCAAGGCCACCTCGCGCAACCGCGCGACGAAGAGCGAAGTGCGTACACGTTTAAAGAACGCAACCGAGACAATCGGTACACCTGAGAACCCAGAGGCATTGCGCCTCGCCGTCAAGCGCCTCGATATGGCCGCTTCAAAGCGTGTCATTCACCCTCGTCAAGCTGCTCGCAAAAAGAGCCGCCTGATGAAAAAAATCAACGCCGCGAAGTAAATCTTCCGCCCGATTTTGCATGTTGCGGTGCGCCGCCCATGCGACTCAATCTTGCTACCAAGATTTCCATTGTCAGTTCTTCTTCTAAGTCCTTGCCCCCACGCAAATCAATGTCGGCTCTAGCAAGTAGTTGCAAGGCTGCAGAAATATTGGCGGCGCCCAATCTCCTGTACGTCTCCAAAT
Source organism: uncultured Acidimicrobium sp. (assembly GCA_903853285.1). GTDB lineage: Bacteria > Actinomycetota > Acidimicrobiia > Acidimicrobiales > Ilumatobacteraceae > UBA3006. The sequence continues at coordinate 898 of CAINTF010000316.1, forward strand.
ATTTCTTACCTTGAAATTCGCTTTTCGCACCGATGATTGCCATCGCTTCACTCGCTGTATGCACTTCTGGCCCATCAAGTTTGAGAAGTTTTACATAATGATTATGCAACATCGCCATGAGTTGCATTGGATGTGATTCACCACTTCGTATCATGCGTCGTAACATCGCAATGGCTTTAGGTGAATTGGAGAGATCGATCGCATCGGTCAAATCCCACGGCATGACGCTGCCCTCTTGACCGAGGAATGGTTCTATTTCGTCGACGGTGAGTTTCTTGTTTGTGCCGTACGTCGAAACCAATACTTCGATGATTGAAGGAAGTCTGGCTTGATCTTGACCCAGCCACTCGATCAACATCTTCAGCCCACCCGAATCGACCTTGAGCCCAGCCTCGGTCAGTTGTTCCTGAAACCACATTGATAGTTCGTTGAAGCGACTTGGTGGCGACGTATTGATCGTTGTCGCACCCGCTTGCTTCAGCGCATCTGTAATCGATTTAGCAAGCTTGCCCGATCCTGTGAGAACAAGTTGAGTGTCTTCTAACGGCTGTTGAAGATACGCGACTAAAGGCTTGAGCTGATCAACGGTTGCTTCACCGATACCGCGCAACACCACCACTCGATCGCCACCGAAAAGCGAGCCAGTCTGAGCGCCAACCATTGCATGAGTAATTTCTTGCTCTCGGTCGTCTGCCCCAAGGGGTTCCAAATCATGACTGAGAAGCATTGTGTTGCGATCACCATCGCCGATGAGTTGAGTAACGAGGTCGGTCAGTTTGACTGAAACCAATCTGGCATCACTGCCCGTAATTAAATAGATCGCCACGCCGATATTCTCGCAGAAATAACCAACAAAGCCACGATGCACCAACCGCAGGTATTCACGATGCCATGCATGCTGATCCGCTCGCCGAGCACAGCCACCCACCAAACCCAACGCACCGCGACCCCGACGGGCCACATCAGTGCAGTCACACAAACGGTCATGAATGCGCCAGAAGAGATTTGGGCCAATATTCCCGCCAGCATTCCAAGCGGAATTCCCACCAACATCACCACACCTGCAACAGGCACTGCAAGCAAGTTAGTAGCGAGCGCAATAACAGGTGCACTATGAAAAATGATTGCCGTAATCGGCATCACCCCCAACTGTGCACCCATCGTTGTTGAGAGAGCTTTCGAAAACCAAGATGGTCCCGGGATGATCTTTGCGAGTTGTGGAGTAACCAACAGCAGGCCCAACGTCGCCGAACTTGACATCCAGAATCCAACCGACCACGCAAGTAGAGGGTCACACAACACGAGAACAATGATTGCGAGTCCCAGCATGCGTCGCGCGGGTGTGTCTCTACCGAGCATTGAACCGAGAGCAACGAACCCAGCCATCATCGCTGCACGCAAAACCGATGGCTCTCCACGAGTCACGACCGTGAACCACAACAGCACGAATAAAGTCAACCCAAATCGCCACGACGATCGAGCACGCATCAACAACGGACTCATCACCGTCAAAAGGAATGCAACATTTTGTCCCGAAACTGCAGTGAGGTGCGATAAACCACTGTTGCGAAATGCTGAGATCATTGTTGCTGGCTGCTGACGATCATCACCGATGATCAATCCCATGAAGAGCGCGCCTTCGTCCCGAGACAGGACATTTGCTGAGTCTTGAAGTGACTGTCGAATATTGTTAGCGCTCAAATACAGCATTGAACCATTGCCGTAACTTTCGCTCACCTCACGAATGGCAAAAGTTCCCACGATGTGTCGGTACGACAGCCTTTTTTGCTTATTCACTTCAAGACGCAAGCGAACTCCAGAAACTTGGACCATCTCGCCTGCCTGACGATTACTCAATCTTCTGCTTGGAAGTCCATACGCGTAGACGATGAATCTCTCTCCTTCTATTTGCAGCACGGTCTGTACGCCACCATTGCGCCACTGCGGGTCTTCAACAACTTTTACGGTTCCTTCAAACGGGCCCAATTGAGGTTGTACAAGTTGGCGCCACGCATAAGCACCCAAAAACGCACCCAAGATCGCAAAACAAACCAATGTTGTTGCAGTGAAGATATGTTTTTTGCGCCTTTCGCAATTGTCTTTGCTCGTCATCGCGCTGCCAATAATGACTGCGACAAAAATGCCCATGCTGGTTACAAGATGATTTGAGAAACTGACAGTCATTCGTGCGCACACCAACAACACAAGTGCTAGTGCCAAGACATGGTTGTCACCCAGCTGAGGAAGATGCCCAACTTGACTATGCCGCGTCTCGTACGATTGAGATATGTCAGATATAGAGACGTCGCCACCACGTGTGCGTTCGCCACGCATAGTCGTTGACGGAATCATTGCTAATCGCAACTTGATACGTAAGCGCGGTGGTGTGGTAGCTGTGGCGATGAGCGCATCGCTCGCACTTGTTGGGCTGATTTTGGTGGCACTGCCCGGCTCACTATTTGGCATGGTGGGATATCTGATTCTTGTCATTGCACTTCCCGTGTTGTCCATTGCAGGCGTTCCTGCTGTTTCCACATTTGCGAGTTACACAATTGCCACGTTGGCAAGTGCCGCCATTTGGTTTGCGCTTGGTCAAGTGTCAGCCATACGTGCGACACGTCGCGCAGTTGCTGGTTGGCCCGAATGGGCGCGCGAATTTCGACCACTTGCCATTGGCGTTGCGATTGGAGCAGTAATGGCATTGGCTCTCAGTGGCATCGTGCTTGGCGCATTGTAAAAGCTCCATCACACGCGCACTCGAGCACGCATCGCCGCAAGTTTCGAAGGACCGATACCTCGCACATTGAGCAAATCATCTACGGATGCATAAGGACCATTTGCAACGCGATAGTCGATGATTGCTTGAGCAGTTGATGGACCAACACCTGGCAGCGAATCAAGATCACTGAGTGACGCACTATTTAAGTCGACAATTCCCGAAGCGGTATCGGCACTACTGCTCCCTGTATTGCTGCTGACCACAGGAAGGTTTATGCCTGCATGTGGTCGCGGCAATGTCGCTCGAGGTGTTGAACCCACGCGCGGAATGAATATTTGTGCGGCATCTACAAGTGGTGCAGCAAGATTGACAACAACCAAATCGGCAGCAGATGTTGCGCCACCAGCGGCCTGAAGTGCATCAATAATTCGTGCTGTTGTCAACAACACATACACGCCTGGTTTCACTACCTCGCCCGATACATACACCGTGATGCTCACCACCGGCAATGCCGAAGTCATCACACCAACCGAGCTCGATACATCGCGACTTGTGGCGATCGTTGATGTCGCAAACGGGATTGTTGCTTCGGGTGGTGGTGGCGGTACACGCACTACCCACCAAACCCCCACGACCATCACAAGAACACCGAACGCCGATGCAAGAATTCGGCTCAGGCCAATCCAACGAATGAAGTCAGTGAGTGGTCTCGACACGACCCAATGTGTGCGGCAACTAGAAGAGTTGTGCGGTCAATCTTTTTCGGTGGCCAGCACTACGAGGGTCAAGAGGCCCCATCGCTTCCATGATGTCCAGATACTTTTTGCGCGCTTCTTCATCGGCTTTAACTTGGGGAAGCAGGGCGGCCAGTTGTGCGTCATAGTCATCAGTTGGAGCGAATGCATCTCGAGCAGCGGCAATGACCACACGAACATTGTCAGTCTCGGGAACTAAAGCAAGCACGCCTAGAGCACCAGTCGCATCACCATTCTTCAGTAAAAGATGAGCCAGCAAAATCGCGATGTTCTCGTCGCCAGGCTTCAGCACAAAGGCCTCGCGCAAACTTGCTTCGTCACCAGCAGCCACCAATGACTCCACAGTTGGTGCGCCACCCTCGGGCATGAGTGATTGAATAAATTCAGCAATTACGTGCTCGGACTGCGCGCCAACAAAACCATCGAACATTGCACCGTCTTTGAGCGCATACACGGCCGGAATTGACTGCACTTTGAATGCCGCTGAGATTGCCGGATTTTCGTCAACATTTACTTTGGCGAGTATCACCCTGCCCCCCGTGGCATCGGTGAGTTTTTCAAGGATCGGCCCAATCGTCTTACAAGGCCCACACCACGGCGCCCACAAATCAACAATGACTGGCGTGGTCTTTGACCGCTCTAAAACCTCCACCTGAAACGTTGCATCGGTTACATCAATCGCCATACCCACGACGATACTGCCGAGTATGACATCAAGGCCTCACTTGACTAAGTTTGCTCATCAATGAATGCAGCGCCTCCATCTCCAGCCGGTATCAATGCTGAGTCAGTAACCCGTTGGCTCTCAGCCAATGTTGCCGGTTCTGTCGCACCATTTCATTTTGAGCTCATTGCTGGCGGACACTCCAATCTCACGTTTAGCGTTACTGATAGCGCCAATCATCACTACGTATTGCGTCGCCCGCCACTCAGTCATGCACTTGCAAGTGCACACGATATGGGTCGTGAGCATCGCGTGATCTCGGCACTGCAACATACCAATGTCCCCGTAGCGCCAACTCTTGCGATGTGCGATGACGTTTCAGTAAATGATGCACCGTTTTATGTGATGGGTTTTGTGGACGGAATAATCGTTCGCGATCCAGACATTGCCTTGAAGATGCTTACTCCAACCACTCGTCTCCAGGCCAGCAACTCGCTCGTCGACACAATGGCAGCAATTCATAGCGTCGATCCTGTTGCTGTTGGCTTAGGCGAACTCGGCAGACATGACGGATACATCGAACGCCAACTCAAACGTTGGTATTCGCAATGGAATGCATCCAAGACTCGAGAACTCACCGAAATAGATCGCGTACACGATGGTCTGCTCAAACACCTACCAGTGCAAGGTCCAGCGACAATTGTGCACGGTGACTACCGCCTTGATAACTGCATGATCAATAGTTCTGGGGACATCATTGCAGTACTCGACTGGGAGTTGTGCACGCTTGGCGACCCACTCGCCGACCTTGGTTTACTCATGGTGTATTGGAGTGGTCCAACGGACGAACCTTCGGGCACCACATTTGGCACTACGACAGCCGAAGGTTTTTTGAACCGCGCACAACTTGCAGAGCGATATGCCCAAGTTTCTGGACGCGATATTTCACATCTGGATTATTACGTTGCATTTGCCTACTGGAAACTCGCCTGCATTATTGAAGGTGTCTATGCCCGCTACATTTCGGGCGCTATGGGCGAGCAAACCGACTCAACTGCTTTTGAACCATTCAAATTGCAGGTTGAAGCGTCGGCGCGAAAAGCCGAATTGTTGCTGTCACGCCTACAATGATCAGATAATGAGCGACGCATATCGCATAGCACCGCAGTTTGGCAATACTCTTCCACGACTCAGCGATCCACTCCTTGTCGTGATGTTTAGTGGCTGGATCGATACCTCTGTCGCTGCAGGAAATGCCATGGAAGCGCTTATCGCCGAGACCGGTGCAACAGATTTGCTCGAATTTGATACCGACTTATTTGTTGACTACCGCGCACGTCGCCCTTTGATGGAACTCCGCGAGGGAGTAAACACCAAACTTGATTGGTCTGCTCCACGCCTCATGATCGGTCACGATGTCAATCACCGCGACGTACTGCTCTTGACAGGCCCAGAGCCAGACTCCCGCTGGAAGCAATTTGCCAACGAAGTAGCCACCCTTTCAACCACACTCGGTGTTCGCCGCATGTTGGGTTTAGGCGCATACCCAGTTGCAACACCACACACGCGCGCGGTGCAGATCTCGTGCACTTCTCCAAATGCTCCGTTAATCAAGACACTCCCCTACATCAAAAGTTCGCTGGATGTTCCTGCGGGCATGGAAGCCGCCCTCGAGCACGCGCTTCATGATCAAAACATTGACGCACTGGGATTGTGGGCGCAGGTGCCGCACTACGTTGCTTCAATGGCATACCCTCCAGCATCAGCTGCGCTGCTTGGCGCGGTGTGCGATGTAGGTGGTCTCAGTCTCGACATCAGTGGCATTCTGGAACAATCAGTTGTGCAACGCGAACGTCTGGACCAGCTTGTGCGCACTAACCCAGAACACGCAGCAATGCTTACTCAACTTGAAATTGCATTTGATGCCGAGCACAGCGGTAACGGCACGCTGACCACAGGTTTTGGTGGTGTCCCGCTTCCAAGCGGTGACGAAATTGCTGCCGAACTTGAAAAGTTTTTGCGCGAAAATCACAAAGAATAATGAAACTCGATGGGGGCATTCCAAGCTCGTTGCATAATGCGGCGACAAGTGCCCAGGACCTCGAGCGCGCTGGCTACTCCGGCGGTTGGACCGCTGAAACTTCACACGATCCATTCCTGCCACTATTACTTGCAGCCGAACACACCAGCACACTTGAGATCGGCACAAGTATCGCAGTTGCGTTTGCCCGCAACCCGATGACGCTCGCCAACACCGCATGGGACTTGCAAGCATTTTCAAAAGGTCGCTTCATTCTTGGTTTGGGTAGCCAAATCAAGCCGCACATCACCAAACGTTTCAGCATGGAATGGAGCCATCCAGCACCTCGCATGCGCGAAATGATCCTGGCCATCCGTGCAATCTGGGACACATGGTTGACTGGCGCACCGCTTGAGTTTCGTGGCGAGTTTTATCAGCACACACTGATGACACCTTTCTTCACACCAGACAAAAAGGATCTGGGTGACTTTGGGGTCCCAAAAATATTTCTTGCGGGAGTTGGCGAGATGATGACCGAAGTTGCTGGAGAAGTGTGTGATGGATTTATCTGTCACGGTTTCACCACCGAGAAATATCTACGCGAGGTCACCCTCCCCGCGCTGAAGCGCGGTCGCGCCAAAGCTGGCAAAACCATGGATGGCTTTGAAATTGTCGGACCAAGCTTTGTTGTCACCGGCAACAATGCTGAAGAGATGCAACAAGCAGCCGCAGGCACACGCCAACAGATTGCCTTCTACGGCTCAACTCCCGCCTATTCGGGCGTTCTCGAGATCCATGGTTGGAACGATCTACAACCTCAACTCAACGCGCTCTCCAAGCAGGGCAAATGGGTTGAGATGGGAGATCTCATCACCGATGAGATCCTCAACACGTTTGCTGTTGTTGGTGAACCCGAATCGATCGCATCCGAACTCACTAAGCGTTATGGCGATGTCATCCAACGCCTGAGCTTTTATGCCCCATACTCCAGCGACCAAAGTCGCTGGGCGCAAGTAATTGCCGACATCAAGTCGGTCTGAGGGCTCACACATCCTCACTGCAAGCCAAAGCACTCACATTCACTAAGGTCGTTGTTTGGGGCGTTGCATAAGAGATCTGGAGCGTGCATGACAACTTCATTCGTATCGCGGATACCGCGCGCATATCAAGTTCTGAGCCTCACTGCTCTTGCAACTTTCTTGGTCTCTCTTGACGTTTCGATTGTTGTCGTGGCAAAGCGCACCATCGAAGCCGACCTCGGTGGTGGAAGTCTTATCACCTGGGTCTTTTCTGCATACGCCATTGCCTATGCGGCCGGACTATTAACCGCAGGTCGCTTTGCCGATGTGTATGGGCGTAAGAAATCATTTCTTCGAGGATTGTTTATCTTCAGCGTCGGATCCCTCCTCTGCGGCATCTCCCCAACAACGTGGATTCTCATACTTGCTCGTATTCTGCAAGCACTTGGCGGAGCGCAATTGACTCCAGCATCAATCGCGTTGGTACTGCCAGAATTTCCGGTTGAAAAGCGAACTCAAGCAATTGCCATCTGGGGTGCAACGGGTGGACTTGCTGCAGCACTCGGACCGTCTGTCGGCGGCATCCTCGTTGACTCCCTTGGATGGCGCTCACTGTTCTTCATCAACATTCCATTTACCGTTGTCACTATCTTGTTGGGCCGCAAGATTTTACACGAAAGCAAAGACCCAAATGCGCAGCGCAAAGTTGACTACCCAAGTGTTGTATTTGGTTTCACCGGCATTGCGCTCGTTGTGTTGGGCATTTCACAAAGCGAAGTTTGGCATTGGACGAATTCAAAAACGATCGGCTCAATTGCACTGGGCATAATTCTCGTAGCGCTATTTGTTCAGCGCTGCAGAGTTGTCGAGAATCCTCTGCTCGATCTAAAGCTCTTTCGATTGCCATTTGTATTAGCAGCCAACTTGTCTGGCTTGCTGTTCAGTATCGGCTTTATCGGTATGTGGCTGCTCAATACATTTTGGCTACAAGCCGTGTGGGGTTACAGCGTTGCTCATTCCGGTCTCGCCACTATGCCTGGGCCAGGTATGGCTGCATTGATCGCACCATTCGCGGGCAAGTACGCAAACAGATTCGGTCATGCTCGAGTGTTGTTCGCTGGCGCAATCATGCTGAGTGTCGGCACTTTTGGTCTCACCACGTTCATTCCAATTGAGCCCAGCTACC
>CAINTF010000317.1 GCA_903853285.1 uncultured Acidimicrobium sp.
GCACACAAGAAGCGGCAAGGTTTCAGTGCACGGCGTATTTGCAATGGGGTGCAGAGTTGTCGAGACAGTTTTGCCAATTATTCAGCAATCCAAATTCTGGACGTGCTGGGATTGAATCAAATCTCGAACACAGCGTGTTGCCCTTGAGCCGAATTGTTGCCGGCTTGTCGGCCTCTGATGTAGTGACTGCCTTTATGGCGCAATTAGCTCGCGTCTAGACCACATTCTGCGCACTGAGCGCACAACTTGTAACTGCTTCACGCTGGCTTCGCTCTGACATTCAGTGGCTTCGCCGTGTCTTGATTGGCTTCGCGGGGCACCAAGGGATAGTCCGCCAATAAAGTGGAGAAAAGTGGGGGATAATGCTTGCAAGTGGGGGAAAGTGGGGATAGTCTCTTCTCACTTGGTTGGGGCGATGGCCCAAACCCAGTGGCAGCAAGGAAAAGAAGAGCAAAGCAGTACTGAGTAAACGGCAGCGGAGGCCACAGTGTTTGTAGGGGTGCATGAGCGTCAGTTGGACCCAAAGGGTCGGCTTGGATTGCCTGCTTCGTTCCGTCCCCGTTTGGAACCCCGTTGTTACCTTTCGATTGGTCGCGACAAGTGCGTCGACATTTTGACGGCAGAGGCATTTGAAGCAGTGGCCAAGGATGCTGTGGAAAAGGTGCGATCTGGAGAGATGGACCGCAATCAGCAACGTGCACTTGCGAGCAACACATTTGAAGTTGTAGTCGATGCCCAAGGGCGCATCAATATCGATGAAATTTTGCGCGAATACGCAGGTCTCACTCTGAACTCACGAGTTGTAGTCAGCGGTTCATTCGATCGGGCGGAAATTTGGGACCCAACGCGCCATCAGCGCATCAGCGACGAAGGCCTGCAGCAAATTGCGGGCACCGGTCAATAGAGAATTCGACGAAGGGAGACAGGTCACGAACCAACGCAACGCATAACAAGTTCGAGACCAAGGTTTCGCTCTTCAGCAGTCTTCCGGTGAGCAAGGTAGACAGCATCAACTCCGCCCGCTTCTATCTCGTACGCGCGGGGAGACATCCCGGCGGCATCGCGAGCCGGGGGACTGCTGAAGAGCGAAGCACAAGTGTCCTGAAGTTGTGCAGATGTATTGCGATCGTGAACACATATTTATGTCTCATTCGTTTAGTCACGAGCCAGTCATGGCTGCAGAGATTGTTGAAGTTTTTGCGCCGGTTCCACATGGTGTCATCGTCGATGCAACATTGGGCGGCGCAGGTCATACGGTTCGATTGCTGAGTACGTATCCCTGGATGCGTGTGCTCGGAATCGATCAAGATCCTGTTGCGATTGCGCACGGACACAAATTGGCTATCGAAAACTCTGAAGTAGGCGACCGATTGATGATTGAGCAGGGACGCTTTGACGAGATGTCGGCGATGCTCGAGCGCAACAGCATCTCGGAGATTTCTGGAGCACTGTTCGATCTTGGTGTCTCGTCACCTCAATTGGACATGGCAGACCGTGGTTTTTCTTATCGGAATGCAGGACCACTTGACATGCGAATGAATACAACTCAGCAGCTCACAGCATCTGACGTTGTCAACTCGTATGACCTGGACCAACTGACGCATGTGTTGAGAAATAATGCGGATGAGCGATTTGCGTATCGCATCAGCAAGGCAATCATTGCTGCACGTCCAATTGCCGACACTGTGCAATTGGCCGAGATCATTGCTGGAGCCATTCCTGCGCCAGCTCGACGCACTGGTGGACATCCTGCCAAGCGCAGCTTTCAAGCAATTCGTATCGAAGTCAATAAGGAACTTGACATCTTGCCGCATGCTCTCAATGAAGCAATTCGTGTGACAAGTCCTGGCGGTCGAATCGCAGTGCTGTCGTATCACTCTGGAGAAGATCGCATTGTCAAACAGGCATTTAAAGATGCAGAGGCAGACCCGAAAGTACAAGTAGTTGCATCGCCGTTTCATCACCATGCGTCGCCCCTGCACAAACTGGTTCGCAAAGTGCGAGTGAGCGAGCGTCCAAGTGCGAATGAGATCGAAATAAATCCACGAGCTGCTTCGGCACGTTTGCGGGTCATTGAGAAAGTGAGTAGTTGAGATGGCGCTAGCGATTGCAGTTGAACGGAGGCCACAAACTGGTCGTCGTCGAGTGCAGTCGACACCCCCTGAGCGCCATCTCGCTCTCGTTCCTCAGACAACTCGTCGAACGCTTCGCCTGTTTGCTGTCGGAGCGGTTGGACTGTTTATCTTGATGAGCGTTGCGATTGGTTTTCAGGCCGTCATTGCCGAACAACAATTGAAGTTGGATCATGTTTCGAGTGAATTGCGTTTAGCAAAGTTGTATCAAGACCAGCTTCGCCAACAGCGAGCAGGCTTGCTTGCGCCCGAATATTTGCGCACACAGGCTGGATTGCAGGGCATGTCACAAGGGCTCGGATCACGATTCGTAGAAGTGCCACAAGATGTCGTTGCGCAAGTAGTTATTGCAACTGGTTTGATGGACCCAAAGATCGCTGAACCATCCGCATCGTCTAGTTTGAATCCGCTTGCGCCCCTTGCAAAATTGCAACCAGGACAGGTGACGCCTTGAGCGTTGTAGCCGGAGGTCGCGGTGGGCGAGTACCTACGTCACGTGTTCAGCCGCGGCATCGGCCGGAACAACAAGCTCGTCGTCGTCCAAACGCCGCCGATGTGGTGCGAGATCGTGCTCGAACTTCTGTCACGGAGTTTTACACGAACCTTCAGGGTGGCAAGATTCGATTTCGACTAGTAGCGATGTATGTACTGGTCTCGCTGTTGTTGGTGACAATGCTTGTTCGAGTTACGTATTTGCAAACGATTGGCGCAGGTTCTTATCGCGAGGCAAGCGTGAGTCAACGAACCCGAATCTCCACAGCACGCGCAGAGCGAGGATCAATTCTCGACCGCAACGGGTTAGAGCTGGCCTTGCCCGTACCTACGCGCACCGTTTTCGCTGATCCTCGAATCATTGTGGACCCAGTTGCGACTGCACATGCAATCGCTGGAGTTCTTGGCATGTCGCCAGAGGATGAACTAGTGCTTGCAAGCAAGCTCCAAAATACAAGTTCAAGTTTCCTCTATATTGCTCGCCAGGCCACAACTGAAGTGTCTGACGCACTGACCGCACTAAATCTTCCGGGAATTGCTTCGTACCCAGAGCAAAGTCGAACTCTGACTTCGGATGGTCTGCGTGCACTTGTCGGCCGGACCGACATTGATGGTGTTGGCATCTCAGGGCTTGAAGAGCAATTCAATGATCTACTCGGCGGCACTGACGGTCGAACTGTGCGCGAAGTCAATAGTAAAGGTCAGTCAATACCTACGGGAGATGATTCCAGTCAGGCCGCGATTCCAGGTCAAGACCTGGTGACCACGATTGACCGCAACATTCAGTTTCAAGTCGATGCAATTGTTACCCAACAGATCACCCGACTCAACGCGCGAGGTGGCGCAGCGATCGTGATGGATTCGGCAACTGGCGAAATTTATGCGATGTCAACAATTCGTAAAAACACTGATGGCACCTATACAGCAGACTCGGGAAACTTTGCTGCTGTAGATGCATACGAACCTGGATCAGTGGCAAAAGTATTTAGTATTTCAGCCGCTCTCAATGAAGGAACTGTAGAAACGAACTCGGTATTTAAGGTTCCAGGTAAACAGGTATTTAACGAAGGAACCAAATGGGCGCACGCAATTACTGACGCATACCCACACGAACTCGAAGCCATGACGGTCCGCAAGATCATCGTAGATTCATCAAACCTCGGAACAGTACAAATCGCTCAAACAATGCCTGCAGAGACTCTGCACAATTATCTTGAAGCATATGGATTTGGTGCAAAGACAGATGTGGATTACCCGGGCGAAAGCAAGGGACTATTGAAGTCATTTAATGAGTTGCGAGGTACAGAAAAAATTACAACTGCATATGGCTACGGGTATTCGGCAAGTGCGCTGCAACTCATTGCTGGTGTCAATGTCGTTGCGAATAATGGCGTCTACGTCGCGCCACGACTTGTCAATTCGGTGATCGACTTGGATGGCATTAACAATCCAAGCGCACCTTCAGCTACTCATACTGTGATCAAGCCGGAAGTAGCAGCAACCATGCGTTCGTTGATGAGTGACGTTGTGTGCTTTGGAACTGCATCGCTCGCGAAGGTGCCGGGCATGACTGTTGCGGGAAAGACGGGCACAGGCTACAAACGCCAAGACAACGGCACCTACATCAAAGATGATGGCTCGCGCGCATATTTCGCTTCATTCGTCGGATTCTTGCCTGCAGAAAACCCACGCTTCACCGTGTTGGTTTCAATTGACGAACCAGATCCAGCATCACGCGACCGTTTCGGTGGAACAGCTGCTGCGCCAGTATTTGCAAACATCGCTCAGGTGCTTATTAACGAACTTGATATTCGACCTGCAGCTACGGACATGGGTTGTCCAAAGGAGCGCCCCGCCGAGCTAGGGGCTGCGCACTAATCATGAAGGCGACGACGGATACGGTCGCGCCGGTAGCGCTAGGCAAACTGCTCGAAGCAACGTACGCCGGTCATTTACCAGGTGTGATGTACACATCCATTGGTTCGCTTGATTCATTAGTCAGGGACATCACCAACGATTCAACGCAAGTGAATCGTGATTCATTATTTTGCTGCGTGGTTGGCGACAATACTGACGGCCATGAATTTGCCCGGAATGCTGTGGACGCGGGAGCGTCTGCGCTCTTGGTGGAACGCGAACTTCCTCTTGACTGCGCTCAGATCGTTGTCACCGACACTCGCCGCGCGATGGGCGAGATCGCAAGTGCCTTCTACGGTCATCCAAGTCAAAAAATGCGTGTTGTCGGTATTACAGGCACGAACGGTAAAACAACAACGGCACATTTACTTGGCGCAATTTTCCGCCAGCAGGGTTTAAAAACTGAAGTGCTTGGAACGTTGTCTGGAGTCAGGACAACACCTGAGTCCTGTGATTTGCAACGAAGTTTATGGCAAGCGGCCAATGCCGGCGTTGAAGCAGTCGTGATGGAAGTGACATCGC
>CAINTF010000318.1 GCA_903853285.1 uncultured Acidimicrobium sp.
GCGCACTCGAATGGGGCATCGACGTCACACACCTGGCTCCGCACCTCACATCAATAACACTGCGTCCAGAATTTTTCGATGTGTACATGGAACTTGCAGTCGAATACAAACTGCCTGTGAGACTTCCGTCCACAATCACCGAGCAACAAGCCGGTTTTCCATTTCGCGCACTTGCCGCCGAAGAAGGTGTGCTCTTCCCCGATCATTTCAATCACGATTGGCGCGAAGGTAGCCGCGAACGCGTATTGAACTCATTGCGCAATCTGCAACCTGGCGTTACCGAGATTCACGTGCAGCCATGCATCGACACCCCGGAAATTCGTGCACTTGGCGATGCCTCAAGTGGATGGATTGATGACTACGAACTTGTTGTCAATGACACATCGCTCAAGCAAGCGCTGACTGATAGCGGTGCAACGTTGATCGGTTATCGCGATTTGCGCAATGCAATGCGAAAAATGTAATTACCTCAACGAATCCCGCGAAACATATCGCTCTCATATTCCCCTGGACCGAGTGGCGCAGTACGCACCAATGATTTTGCCAAGATCCAATCTTCAAATGGATAGACAGCCGCAAGCTCGTCATCACTGAGGCCAAACCAAAACAGCGCAGTCTCGTCAACTTGCGTTTTGTGAGCACGAAGTGCGCCAGATCTCGCCCATAAAAACTTTCCGATCTCAAGTTTGGTCGTGATTCTCTCGTCTAAATCTGGTCGACTAAACCAATTGTCGTCGTAAGGCGATTCGCCGCGCAATCGCAACAACTCTTCGTGCACAGCAACTAGACGCTGCCTAGACCATGCCGAGTAATACATCTTGATCGGCTGCCATGGTTCGCCCAGTTCTGGATACCACTCATCGTCGCCCGCACGATCAAAAGCCACCACACTGATCTCGTGCACTTTGATGTGATCTGGGTGCGGATACCCGCGTTGATCGTCTCCATACGTCACGAGCACTTGTGGCTTCTCGCGGCGAATGATGGCAACGAGCCGTCCAACTGCTTCATCCATGTCGGCCATATGAAAACACGCTGGGTTGTTGTTCGTTGGTGAATCAACCATTCCGGAGTCGCGATAGCCCAGCATCTCTACATGATGGAAACCAATTATTTTTGCTGCAGCATCTAACTCACTTGGACGAACTTGCTCGAGCAACTTTTTTTCGGCTTCAGCATCCAGGCCATGAAATGGTTGTCCAACTTCTTTGAGCGCTGGGTTATTTACATCGCCCTCTTCGCCCCCCGTGCAACACACCAGCACGGTGCGCACACCTTGCGAGTTGTACCACGCCATTGTTGGGGCGCCTTTTGAGGCTTCGTCATCGGGATGGGCATGCACGGTCAAGATGCACAGCGGTTCAGACCCAAAACTCATCTCGTCAGGCTAATAGTCGTAATCTAAAGACATGCAACCGCGACGCTTTGGAACAATTATTGCGCTGTCTTGCGTCATTATGTTGAGTGCTTGCTCGCGCGACGGACGCGACATGCAAGAACCCTCAGCAAATCAACAAGAATCAATTGCAGTCACAACAACCGCGGGTGCAGTGATGACTCCGGTCGGAGGTTTTGCCCTCACTCCTCCATGGGCGGAGGGTGCTCAACTTGATGCGCGCTTCACATGTGCTGCTGGTATTTCGCCAAGTCTTACGTTTCAAAATGTTGCGACCGATGTTGTGACATTGGCTCTGAGCATCGTTGATGAGACCGCCAACAATGCAGTGCAGTGGATTGTGGCCAATATTCAGCCAACCCAAACCGATGTCGCAGAGGGCGCAGTGCCGACTGGTGCGATCGAGGCCACTAATGCTCTCGGTACCATCGGTTTTGGCGCCCCGTGTCCACCAGCCGGGGAAACCCACACCTATCGCTTGACGGGTTACGGGCTTTCGCAGCAAGTAGAGCTCGAAAATGGGGTTGATAGTGCAACGCTTCTTCAAGCCATCGAGCTCGCCGCACTAGATACGCAGTCAAGTTCGTTCATCGTCACATCGAACTAACCAAGATCAGATTCGGTGCGCCCGACATCGCACTATGGGCTCATTTGCCCCTCTCGACCTGTAAAGATATGGAGATTGACCGTTCGATAGCTTCCCTCCCCATTGGGGTATTTGAGACCGATATCAACGGTCGTCTCACCAGCGCCAACGACGCTTTTCGCGTCCTCGCCCTCGGTGGTGGCAGCATCACTCAAGGTGCCGCACCTTGGGTCAACGCACAACCGGCCGAGCGGTCACTCGCCGAAGCAGCGTGGCAACGTGCGCGCGAAAATTCGACTCCATTCACATTTGAATTTCGATTGTGGAAACCAGATGGCGAGGTGATGTGGGTACACGTATCGACGCAACCTCAGCTTGGAACCAACTCCACAATCACGGGTTATGTCGGCACTGCGCATGATGTAACAGACGCAGTTGTCAAGCGAGTGCTGAGCGAACAGCTTGTTGGTTTGCTCGACGTAACAGCAGATGCTGTTTTGGTATTTGATCAACACGGCGTGTTGATGTTTTGCAACGACGGTGCACGCGAACTGATTGGCGTCAATGAACAATCAGGTCTCAACGATGCAGCAGCACAAATGTTTATTCAGGCGATTCGCGACCAAGTACCACGCGAAGTAACTACATCGTCGACAAGTAATCGCTGGGAAGGCGAACTTGGTTTCAGAAGCCCAGATGGCATTATGCGCACACTCTCGATCGTGTTGCAGATTGTGCGCACAGCAGACGGAGTCATCTCTCACTACTCGGCTATCGCCCGCGACATCACCGAAGCAAAACAATTACAAGACGAACTCACTCGACAGGCAACTCACGATGCAATGACAGGGCTGCCAAATCGAGTCCTGTTCCTGCGAAAACTCTCTGAAGCATTGGAACGCAGCCGCACACTTAAGCGCGGTGTCACCGTGTTGTTTGTGGATCTCGACAAACTCAAAGATGTCAACGACAACATTGGTCATGGAGTTGGTGACCAGTTGCTCAATACCATCGCTAAACGATTGGTCAGCGCAACTCGACCATCAGACATTGTTGCCCGCATCGGTGGAGACGAGTTTGTGGTGTTGTGCGATGGATTAGGTGACGAGCATGTGGCAATGGATGTTGCAGATCGCGTGCGCCAGGCAATGACAGGTCAGGTCATTTTGCAAGGCATCGAGATTTTTACTAGTGCGTCCATCGGTATCGCGATGGCTACTCCAGCGTTGTTAGCGGAAGAGTCTCCAAATGACGCAGCAGTCACTTTGCTACGCAATGCAGACACAGCCATGTACCGAGCAAAGCAGCGTGGACGAGGCCGATGCGAAATGTTTAGTGAGGAAATGCGCAAAACAGACCGTGATCGTGCCGCTCTGTCTTCCGAACTCGAACGCGCCCTTGCCACCAACCAACTCTTTGTCGTGCATCAGCCAATCGTTTCTACGCACACAGGGCGTGTTGCTGGCACAGAAGCATTGCTTCGTTGGAATCACCCCGAGCGCGGAGTGCTCACGCCTCCAGTGTTCCTCGAAATGGCAGAAGAGTCAGGCGCTATTGGCCCCATTGGTGACTGGGTTATTCGTCAAGCGTGCACCGATGCGCGATCGTGGATGGACACAAATGTTGTAGACGGGTCATTTATTGTGCACGTCAATGTGTCTGCACGTCAGCTCAGCGACTCTGGTTTTGTTGAGCGCGTAATGGGTTCACTCAAAGACACAAAACTTGAACCGTCCCATCTGGCGCTCGAGATCAACGAAACTACAATGCTCAACGACAACCCTGCCATCATGCGTACCCTCAACGCGCTGAAGCGTCTTGGGGTCAAACTCGCAATTGACGACTTCGGAACTGGGTACTCATCACTCGCCCACCTCCGAGATTTTCCAGCTGACTTCCTCAAACTGGACGGAACGCTTGTGCGCGACATTGGTTTGCAGGGCTCAGATGATCCGATAGTTCGCTCAATCATCCAATTGGCTCACTCACTCAATATGTCGGTGATTGCCGAGTGGGTGACCACTGATGATCAAACGCAACGGCTACGACTGTTGGGCTGCGACTTCGTACAGGGCAACCGTATTGGTGAACCTGTGGTTGCATCGGAGTTTGCTCCGCTCGTGCAATCGCGCTCTACGCATCACTAAGAATTAACATGAAGCATGGCTCATCAGCGTGATCTCAAATTTGGTTGGTTGTCCCCCGTCATTGGAAACCGCTGGAGCGACCACCAGCCAATCGTGATGTATCAAGAGCGCAATATTTTGCCAACAGCGCTACAACATTTTGATTCGCTCTGGATCGCCGATCACTTTTATGGATTCGATGAAAAAACGGATCCCTTTATGGAGGCTTGGACCACTCTGACGTGGCTTGCTGCCAAGTTTCCAAATGTTTTGTTGTGTCACCATGTGCTCGGGCAGGGCTACCGCAACCCCGCGCTTACAGCGAAAATGGCTGCGACATTGCAGATGCTGTCGGGCAACAGGTTCATTTTGGGCATTGGTGCGGGATGGCGCGACGACGAATACAAAGCGTACGGCTACGAATTTCCGCGACCCGCAGTTCGTTTTGCAGAACTCGAAGAACTCATCCATATTTGCCGATTGATGTGGACCCAGGATGCGCCAACGTTTACCGGAAAACATTTTCAGATCACTGAGGCCGCGGCGCCGCCCAAGCCCGAAGTGATTCCTCCTGTTTGCATTGGTGCATACGGAGAACAAATTGGTTTACCGATGGTCGGAAGATTGGCGGACATGTGGAATGCATCAACGCAAGGCAGTGTGGAGCGATGGCTCGTCAAGCGTGACATCGTGCGAGCTTCCGCAGAAAAATCAGGACGCAATTCAAGCGACATTCAGATCTCAATCACTGTTGAGATACCTCTTCCTCATACCGACGAAGAGTCAGAAATTCTTCGGACCGAATTGCAAACTATGGTCGACCACGGCGTCGAACATTTTGTAATGGACTTCGGCCACCCACAGTCGACTGAGCCAGTTATGCGATTTGTAGAACAGGTGATGCAACCTATGAAGGCTGCCCGTTAATAATTAGCCTGCTGGCTCTATAGCGGGTCGCGGACCGCTGCCGTTAAAAAACGCAAGCAGCGGAGCAGCATCTTCGCCCAACTGCAACACAGAGTTTCCATTAATCGTGTCGCCATATACCGCGAGTGGAAACGATGCAACATTTCCACTTGCTGCAGGTCTCATCTTCTTAGCAAACTCAATCAGATTGAGTTGCTCGTCGACAACGATCGCACCCAAGCCGCCGCTCATTACTTTTCCAACCGAAAATGGATTGCCCACGATCCCAAGCACAGCACTTTTTGCAAGAGCTTCGACAAACGAGCGCTGTCTTGCCGTACGGCCAATGTCCGATGAGCCATCAATTTGCCAATCTCCGTCGACTTTTTGCTCAAAGTACCTGCTTCGCGCGAATGCAAGCGCTTCCACTCCATCCAACGTTGAGCACCCTGGTTTCATAAACAAGCCAGTGTGTTTATCGCGCGACGGATGGTCGACACACACCGATACTCCACCAACTGCATCAACAATTTTTTTGAATCCCTGAAAATCTATTTCGACGTAATGATGAATTGGCACTCCAAGCGCGCTTTGCACGGTGCGCACAAGCACATCTGTCCCAGCTTGATAAGCGGTGTTGATGCGCTGATGATCTTCGCCGCCACCAATTGCAACCCACAGGTCACGCGGTATCGACAGCAATGAAAC
>CAINTF010000319.1 GCA_903853285.1 uncultured Acidimicrobium sp.
ATGTAGCCAAACAGGGTTGCCCCCATCATTAATGCATAGGAGATTTTGGCCGTATACGACACCATCCATGCAGCAACTGCAAAGTTACCGAGCACAATCGCAAGACCGTATGCGCTTGACCAACCACCATTGACGCCCCAAATCAGCGCACTCAGTCCAATCATGATTGGCGCAACAAACATTCCGCGCTTAATGATGTCGCGAACTATTGCCGCTTCGGGAGCAGGGCCGGTGTCGTGCATCGACAACACCGACGTGTATTGCGGATCGTCGCTTTTCATTTTGCTACACGCTCTTGCTGGTGACTAGTAGTTCCCTGCAAACGTTGTTCGGCGAGCGCTTCAATATGCGTGCCGTAGGTGTAATACAACCGAGCAAAGTTTCCAACGACCGAAAAAACCACAAGACCAATCGTGAACAGCGGCAGAGTTCCGACTGATTTATCAACCACAAGTCCGATAACGGTGAACACCAAAACACTGATTGCCATTTCTGGTCCGCGACCTAAAGAGTCACTTGAGCCAGTCAGTGCTGACTTGTTTGCCTTCTTCTTTGGCACGAGTTTTTTGATCAAAAAATTCATCGAAATAGACATCCCAGATGCTTGTGAAACTAAGTACAAACTAGACGGAATAAGGACTTGCGACCAAATTGCTCGTGCGCTTGTGCGTTATTCCGAACTCTGAAATGAGGTCTACAAACTGGCTGACTCGCGGTGGCGCACCAACCTCGGGTGGAAGACCGAAAAACCAATGAGCAGCATTGCCGCCACCAAAACCAGCCAAAGATTGGGGTTTTTATTGGTGAGTGCTGGGTACAAAGCGAAAGCCGAGAAGAGACCCGTCCAGAGCCACAGGATGACAACGGCTCGACGCGGTCCGTGCCCCAAAGCAATCAACCGGTGATGTAAGTGTCCCCTGTCAGCGGTTGCGAGACCTTTCCCACTCAGCGTGCGACGGAAGATTGCGAAAATCACGTCAATGATGGGCACGCCGAGAATCAAGAGCGGAATGAAAAGCGGGGCAATAAAGAAGTATGTCTGACCGCTGAAGTCCTGAGACTGTGGATCGGCCCGACCACCCACAACACTCGTCGATACCGCCATCAAGAGTCCGAGCATGAGTGCGCCAGAGTCACCCATGAAAATTCGTGCTGGATTGAAGTTGAACGGCAAGAAGCCAAGACAAATGCCCAGCGTGATGATCGCAATCAGTGGGCCGATGTTTGGTTCGGACAATAAGCCAACGTCACCAAGGTGTTTGCTGTAGACGAAAAATGACGCTGCAGCGATTGCGACAATTCCACCAGCAAGACCATCGAGACCATCAATCAAGTTGATTGACTGCGTCATTCCCAACAACCAAAAAACTGTAAACAACGGAATCCAGTCGTTGGGCAAAATGAACACATCAAAAAATGGAACACGAAAGAAAAACATGGTGACACCGAAGGCAACAAGCGCAAGTGCCGCAACTACCACCCCGGTTACTTTCATCGGAGCGGATACTTCGCGTATGTCGTCAACGATCCCCAACGCAAAAATTACAACTGCCGCAATGACCACGCCGATTAATTCAGAGTTATTTTGAAACAACCCAGAAAAGCGATCCATCTGCGACGCGAGTCCGAGCGAAGCAAGCAAGCCAATAAAAAATGCAATGCCACCAACATCTGGAGTCGCAACCGGATGAGAACGTCTTTCGTCTGGTTCGGCCATCCAACCTTTTTGACGAGCAACGCGTGCAACGACTGGCGTCGTTGCTGCAGTGACTGCAGCGGCAAACCCTCCGACAATGAGATAGCCGCTGAGATCAATCACAAATTATTTCTTGACTAGTGGATACACCGGAAATTTGGCGCACAGTGCGGCAACTTTTGCTCGCACCTCTGCAACAATCGCTGGGTCATTACGACCGCGCAATGTCGTTGCAATATATTCGGCGATTAATGGCATTTCTTTTTCGGTCATGCCTTGAGTTGTCACCGACGGAACACCGATACGCACTCCAGAAGTAACAAACGGGCTACGCGGATCATTCGGGATGTTGTTTTTGTTGAGCGTGATGCCTGCTTGATCGAGAACCAACTGTGCTTCTTTGCCCGTCAGTTCGCTGTCAAAAGGCTGTAAATCAACAACCATCATGTGGGTGTCGGTACCGCCAGAGACAAGCCTGAAACCCTGATGAGCTAAGGCCTGCGCAAGCGCTGAAGCATTGGCAACGATCTGATGAGCGTAAATCTTGAAGCTCGGTTGCGCAGCTTCGTGAAACGCAACAGCTTTGCCAGCAATTGCATGCTCGAGTGGACCACCCTGACTGCCAGGAAACACCGCTTTGTCAATTGCTGCAGCATGTTCTGCTGTTGTGAGAATGCAACCGCCGCGAGGACCGCGCAATGTTTTGTGAGTAGTAAACGTCACGACATCAGCAAACGGAACTGGGTTTGGATGCGCACCTCCAGCAACAAGACCGGCAATATGCGCAATGTCAAACATCATCAATGCGCCAACTTCATCGGCAATTGCTTTAAACGGCTCTGGCTCGAGTCGGCGTGGATACGAAGTAGTTCCAGCAACAATCATTTTTGGACGATGCTCAAGTGCTAACTCACGAATCTGATCAAAATCTAAACGCTCGTCGGTGGCTCCAACACGAAATGATTTGAAGTTATACAAAATTCCGCTGGCATTGACTGGCGAACCATGAGTTAAGTGGCCACCGTGGTCAAGACTCAAACCCAAGATGGTGTCGCCAGGTTTTAAAAGCCCCAAATACACCGCCATGTTGGCGCTTGCACCAGAATGCGGCTGCACGTTTGCGTGATCTGCGCCAAAAAGTTTCTTGACACGCTCGATTGCAAGCGCCTCAATCTTGTCGACAACTGCGTTGCCACCGTAGTAACGCTTTGTTGGATAACCCTCTGCATATTTGTTTGTCAGCACTGAACCGGTTGCTTCCATCACGTCTGGTGAAGTGAAGTTTTCGCTCGCGATTAATTGCAAACCGGTATTTTGGCGGTTGCGCTCCTCGTCGATGTATCCAAAAGTTTCGGTATCACGGGATGTTTCAGATGGCCAAGGCATTATCGGTTTCCTTCTTGTTCTTCGATTTCGGTTAATTGTGCAACTCTTCGATCGTGTCGACCACCTTCAAAAGGTGTTGAGAGAAAAACATTGAGAATTTGATCTGCGAGTTCAAAAGTGACCACTCGACCACCCATCGACAACACGTTGGCGTTGTTATGTGAACGCGCCATCTCTGCCAGGTAAACGTCATTGCACAGTGCTGCGCGAACTCCGCGAACTTTGTTGGCTGCAATCTGCTCACCTTGACCGCTTCCACCCAACACGATGCCCATGTCGGCTTTGCCGTCACGCACCGCACGGCCAACAGCAGCGCAAATTGGTGGGTAGTCAATCGAGTCGGTGGAATGTGTGCCGTGGTCGTCAACTTTGTGACCGGCTTTGGTCAAAACCTCGACCAGGTGTGCCTTCAGTTCGAAACCCGCGTGGTCAGAACCAATTGCAATTGTGCGTATCTGTGGGCTATTCACTGCGCACGATCCTAGATCACGAGCAACCCAACCAATACTTTGCTTATTTCTCTAGATATATACAGTTGACCAAGTGACATCAGGCCAAAACAAGATTGACCCACGAACCCCGATCCTTGTGGGGCAAGCACAGGTTGCACAACACATTGATCACCTCGAGAGCGCTGCAGGCCCAATCGAATTAATGTCACAAGCAATTCGGGAAGCATTTACCGATGCAGGAATACAGAACGCGGGCGCAAAGAACACCACAGCAATCGATGCTCTGCGCGTAGTCCGCTCGTTGTCAACACGAAACACCAACCCCGCTCGCGATATTGCCACCATGCTTGGAATCAGTGCCAATGAATATGGCCTCACTCCACACGGCGGCAATATGCCCCAGTATTTGGTCAATAATGCAGCACTACAGATTCGCGACGATGGCGCGCAGATGATCGTGTTAACAGGTGGAGAATCATTTAGATCTCGCCGACGAGCTCGTGCCGCACAGATGACGTTGCCATGGATGGAGCTAAAAGGGAGTCAAGAAAGTCAAGAACAACAAGCACCAACTGCGCTTGGCGAAGACCTCGTGATGAATCACGAAATTGAATTGGCTCACAACATCATGCTGCCAATCGAGATCTATCCAATGTTTGAAACCGCACTGCGTTACCGCGATAAACGAACAGTTGCGGAACACCAAAAGTACATCAGCGAACTGTGGTCGCGATTTAGCGATGTTGCAGCATCCAACCAACACGCCTGGATTCAACAGAGCTACACAGCAGAGGCCATTCGTACGCCTTCGCAAGAGAACCGCATGATCGGTTTTCCCTATACAAAATTGATGAACTCAAACAATGATGTCGACATGGCTGCAGCTCTAGTGATGTGTTCAGTTGAACGAGCCGAGGCATTGGGCATCTCTCGCGACAAATGGATTTTTCTGCATGCTGGAACCGACTGTCACGAGCACAACTTTGTTTCACATCGCTATTCATTTACTGACACACCAGCGATTCGCATTGGCGGCCAACGTGTACTCGAGCTCGCTCAAAAATCAATTACCGAAATTGAGAATCTCGATCTCTACTCGTGTTTCCCATCTGCTGTGCAACTTGGTGCAGAGTCGCTCGGAGTTTCGCTCGACCGACAACTCACCTGCACCGGCGGTCTCTCATTTGCAGGCGGACCCTTCAACAACTATGTGATGCATGCAATTGCAACAACCATGACAAAGCTGCGAGAAAGACCACAAGAAACTGGTTTGGTATGGGCCAATGGGGGCTACGCAACCAAGCATGCATTTGGTGTGTACGCAACGACACCACCCCTTCATGGCTTCAAGCACGAGTCGCCCCAAGACGAAGTCGACTCGCTACCCCGTCGAGCCGTAGCCACAGCAATCGATGCACAAGGATTGGCAACTGTTGAGGCATACAGCGTCATGCACGACCGGAATGGTGCCGCCGAAAAAGTGAGAGCAGCAGTACTTCTCGCCGATGGACGCAGAGCATGGGCAACAAGCAGCAACACACAACTTGGCCAAGAAATGTGTGAAAACGAATGGGTTGGTAAATCAATCTCACTTGACGCAACCGGCGATATCCGTGTCTGAAAAAAACTCTGACACGTTTCCACGTCAGTATGCGCGAACACAACGACTGACACTTGGAGAACCTCGCAACATAACTGTGTCGCCAGACGGCGCTCGAGTGGTCTACTGCAGATCACTCAGCGGTTCAGATTCCGTTAACTCACTCTATGTATTAGACGTTGCTACGTCGGTCGAAACGTGTGTTGCCGACATGATTGCACTGCAAGCGAACAACAAGAATTCGTCCGGCGGCGCACAGATTGATACTGCGGCAGAACAGGCTCGTCGCGAACGCGCTCGTGAAGGCGCTTCTGGCATCGTTGGCTACTCGTGCGACGAACAAGTTCTTAACGCCACATATTGCGTTGCCGGAAAACTTTTTGTTACCAACCTTGTTTCGGCCATTACTCATCAGATTGATACATCGGAAGCAGTCTTTGATCCGCGACTGAGCCCAAACGGACAACTCATTGCCTACGTTCGTGACAGCAAAGTATGTGTCTGCGACATGTCAGGCACAGAAACCATTGTCGCGACAGAGAGTCAGTTGAACACCGAAGTGACCTGGGGTCAAGCAGAGTTTGTTGCGGGCGAAGAAATGGGACGCCAACGGGGATTTTGGTGGTCCCCTGACAGCCAATCAATTGCTGCGTGTCGAGTCGACAATTCGCCTGTTGTGATGACATGGATTGGTGATCCAGCAAACCCAACGACCAATCCACGGCCACATCGTTATCCGTTTG
>CAINTF010000320.1 GCA_903853285.1 uncultured Acidimicrobium sp.
ACTTCATCGATCATCGCGTATGCCAAATCACGCTGTACACGCTCTGCAGCTGAGTACACCATGTTGTCGCGCAAATAATCAAAACCAAATTCGTTATTTGTGCCGTAGGTAATGTCAGCCAAGTAGTCGATGCGCTTCTCTGCTGCCGATGTGCGCACGCCAGGAATCACGAGCCCAACTTCGAGACCAAGCCAGCGATGAATTCGACCCATCCACTGCGAGTCGCGTTGTGCCAAATAATCGTTGGTGGTTACTAAGTGAACACCTTTGCCAGGCAATGCATTGAGATACATAGGCAAAGTTGAAACCAGCGTCTTACCTTCGCCTGTGCGCATTTCTGGAATCCATCCAGCATGCAGCGCTGCTCCACCCATCATCTGCACGTCGTAATGGCGTTGGCCGATAACTCGCAATGAGGCTTCACGTACCACCGCAAATGCTTCGACCAATAAGTCATCAGTGTCTTCACCACGCTCGATGCGGGAACGAAACTCGGCTGTCTTGCCTTTGAGAGCTTGATCTGACAGAGCATGCATCTCTGGCTCTTGGGCGTTGATATCAGGAATGATGTCGGCCAAAGCCTTGACCTTTTTGCCCTCACCGGCGCGAAGAATGCGATTGAGTAAGGCCATAAGACCCTGAATCCTACCTTCGGAGGTCGTGCCTGAGAGCGTATGCAACCGCTACACAGGTCACTTCCAAAGCGCCTGCATTGCGTAATGCCGTCGCCGCGCACTGCATGGTTGTGCCCGATGTAACCACGTCATCAACCACCATCACATGGCTGTTAACCCCCAGTTTGCGCGCCGAAAACACCGAACCCCGCAAGCGTTGTTGGCGTGGCAAACCAGTTTGCACATTGGTAGAGGTCTTAATCAACAGTCGCCTGCACGGCACGTGCATTTTTTTGGCCAATCGTCGTGCCAACAGTTCGGACTGATCGTGGCCACGGCGGCGAATTCGTGCGGCACTTGTCGGGGCCCAAGTCACCACATCAACGACTGTTTCCATGCATGCTGTGTGGAGCGAAATTCGTCGCGCCAATAATTCTGCGAGAACAGTAACCACCTGTCGGCGATTGTGATACTTGAGATTCAAAATCAAGCGGCGCGCGATACCTTCATACGCAACAGCCACAACCGCAGATTCGCATTCTGGTTGCGCCATCGCAAACAGTTCTGTCCGGCATGTGATGCACAACACTCGAGCCCGACTTCTGCACGCCTCGCACCGATTTCCGTACAACATTGATACGTCCATTCCATTAGTGTTTGGGCGTGGCAAATTATTTTGTTGAACCGCTCAAAGATCGCCCGATCGAGCGACTGACCAGATGTGTGCTTGGGCTTTCGCTTTTCGGAATCGGAATCGGAATGCAAAAACAAGGCAATCTTGGATTGCCACCGTGGGATGTATTCCATGATGGCGTGCACAACAAAATCGGCTTACCTTTTGGCACAACCATTGTGCTCACCAGCGCGTTCGTTATGTTGCTCTGGATCCCACTGCGTCAAGCACCTGGACTGGCAACGATTCTTAACGCAGTTGAAGTTGGTGTTACTGCTGGAATTTTTCTTTCGATTGTTCCTGAAGCTCACGCAATGCCGCTGCGAATATTTATGATGCTGGGCGGAATTGTGGTGACAGGAATTGGCTCAGGCTTTTACATCGGTGCAGGTCTTGGCCCCGGCCCACGTGACGGATTAATGGTTGGTCTTGCTAAGCGCGGCATCAATATCGGCAGAGCGCGCACTGGCGTAGAGATTGCAGTATTGCTAGTTGGAGTTGCACTAGGCGGCTCGATTGGAATCGGCACGATTGCCTTTGCAGTTTTGATCGGACCAATAGTCGCGAAAACCCTTCCGCTCCTACAGATCCGACCAGCAAAATAAACTGAAGTTGTTTACCAGTTAACTAGTAACGGTAGTTCTCTGCCTTAAACGGGCCATTGTGTGGAATGCCCAAGTAGTCAGACTGCTCATCCGAAAGTTTTGTTAACACTGCTCCGAGAGCACCCAAGTGCAGCGTTGCCACCTTTTCGTCAAGCGCCTTCGGCAACACGTAAACACCTAATGGATACTTTTCGGTGTGATTAAACAGCTCCATCTGAGCAATCACTTGGTTTGTGAATGAGCAACTCATCACAAAGCTTGGGTGTCCTGTTGCGCAACCCAAGTTGACAAGTCGTCCTTCTGCCAACACGATCACAGCGTGGCCGTCCTTAAACGTCCACAAGTCGGTGCCTGCCTTCAACTCGTCGCGAGTTGCCCCGCTTCGAGCAAGACCGGCCATATCAATTTCATTGTCAAAGTGGCCAATGTTGCACACAATTGCGTTGTGCTTCATTCTTGCCATGTGGTCAACAGTCACGATTGCCTCGTTACCAGTCGCAGTTACAAACACATCTGCTGTTGAAACGAGTGCTTCAAGAGTGTTGACTTCGTAACCTTCCATCGCTGCTTGCAACGCATTGATTGGATCGATCTCGGTCACCACGACGCGAGCACCTTGACCACGCAAGCTTTGCGCACAGCCCTTGCCTACGTCGCCATAGCCACAAACCACTGCCAACTTGCCAGCCAACATCACGTCAGTCGCACGGTTGATTGCGTCAATCAACGAGTGACGGCATCCATACAAGTTGTCAAACTTTGATTTGGTGACGCTGTCGTTGACGTTGATTGCAGGAAAGAGCAGCTCGCCCTTTTCGGCCATCTTGTACAGACGCTTAACACCAGTTGTGGTTTCCTCAGTGACACCCTTGATGCCTTTTGCCATCGTGGTCCACTTCTTAGGCTCAGACTTGAGCGAGCGCTGCAATAGTCCAAGCACAATTGCCAACTCTGGATTTGATGCAGTCGTTGGGTCCGGAACAGCGCCAGCTGCTTCATACTCAACGCCCTTATGCATCAACATGGTCGCATCGCCACCGTCGTCCAAAATCATGTTTGGTCCATCGCCGTCTGGCCACGTCATCATCTGGTCGGTTGCCCACCAGTACTCCTCGAGGGTCTCACCCTTCCAAGCAAACACTGGCACTCCGTTTGGCTCTTCAACCGAACCATTGGGTCCAACGGCAACTGCTGCAGCAGCGTGATCCTGAGTTGAAAAAATATTGCAGCTCGCCCAACGAACTTCTGCACCAAGTTCTGTGAGTGTTTCAATCAACACTGCTGTTTGGATCGTCATGTGAAGTGAGCCAGAAATGCGTGCACCCTTGAGCGGCTTAGTCTTGCCGTATTCTTTGCGCAACGCGCGAAGACCTGGCATCTCGTGTTCGGCTAAGTGAATCTCTTTGCGACCAAAAGGTGCAAGAGAAATATCGGCGACTCGAAAATCACGACGTTGGGCAAATGAAGTCATACAGTTTCCTTTGTTATGTGTATATGTACATGTGTACGTAAATGAATGAAGGTCGATGAGCCCTGGCCAGCTGGCACGGGATTAGTTTGGCCCATCTAGAACAATCATCCTAGACGAAAACTGTGTTCTGGTTAAGTCAAACGACTTGCTTCAGCCAAAAGTTGGAGCAATGTGCTCTTGGGCAATTCGCTGCGTAAGTCCATCGTGCTCTGCTGCACCAACATTGATTGCCTCATCGATCAACATCACAGGAATGCCCTCGACAATGTTGTATTTGCGCTGCAATCGTGGGTTATACAAAAACCCTTCAGACTCAAAATAAAACAGCGGACCCTTGTCTTGCGGGCAGGCCAAGATCTGAAGCAACTTTGCATCGAGTGACATAACGCTCATTCTATAGTCGTTCAGTTAGGCAGTGATGCTGGCGAGCAACTCAACTACATGTTCGTCACATTCGTCGCGCGTAGAAGCTTCAAGATTGAGTCGCAATAACGGCTCAGTATTTGACGCCCGCACATTGAACCACCACGAACCACAATCAACGGTCAATCCATCCACTCGGTCCTGTGTGTATGACGCGTAATCGAGCGCAATTCGCTCAATAACAGCGTGGATATCTTTGACAGTTGTGTTGATCTCTCCACTCGATGCATAGCGCTCGAGTGGTTCTCGCATTTGCGAAAGAGACTTGCCGGTATGGCACATCTCGCCCAACACTCCCATCGTTGCAATCAATCCGCTGTCGGCACGATAATTGTCGGCGAAGTAATAGTGACCAGAGTGCTCTCCGGCAAACACGGCGCCAGTTTCGGCCATGATCTGCTTCATGAAACTATGACCATTTTTTGTTCGAATACCTTTTCCACCAAGTTCAGCGATCACTTCTGGGACAGCACGCGAACAAATCAGGTTGTACAAAATAGTTGCGCCTGGGTGCGTGCGCAGGAATCGTGTTGCCAGTAGTGCTGTCGTTGTGCTGCCCGACATGCCTCGACCTTTTTCATCCACTACAAACACTCTGTCGGCATCACCGTCAAACGCGAGACCTACATCAAACCCACCTGCCAGCACGCGAGCTTGCAAGTCTCGTTGATTTGCAGGTTGCAGCGGATCGGCAGGATGGTTTGGAAATGTTCCGTCCAA
This sequence comes from uncultured Acidimicrobium sp., assembly GCA_903853285.1. Lineage (GTDB taxonomy): Bacteria > Actinomycetota > Acidimicrobiia > Acidimicrobiales > Ilumatobacteraceae > UBA3006. The sequence continues at coordinate 4,507 of CAINTF010000320.1, forward strand.
TTCGCCGTACATCACTTCAAGTTCGAACGCACTCAGCCGTTCAAAAACCGCTGGCACAACCAAGCCACCCATTCCGTTTGCAGTGTCGGCAACAATTTTGAGCGGACGCAATGTATCTGCCTGAATAAATCTGACAACATGATCAACAAACTCGGAAAGCAAGTTGATGTGACTAAGCGTTCCTGCTTTAGCCGCTGGTGCTGGCTCCTTGCCATCCAGAACTGCAGTTGCCGTCACGAGCATTTCTCGTAAGCCATTGTCGATCCCAATTGAACGGGCACCAGCAAGACAACACTTGATGCCGTTGTACTGAGCTGGGTTGTGTGATGCAGTAAACATTGCACCCGGCATGTTGAATTTGCCTGATGCGTAATACAGCAAGTCGCTTGATGCGAGACCAACGTTGGTGACATCTACTCCGTGCGCAAGTGCTCCACGTTGAAATGCATCCACAAGTTCTGGACCGCTAGGTCGCATGTCGTGAGCAACAACGATGGCGCTGGCATTTGTAAATTTGGCAAAGGCCACGCCGAACGCGTACGCGGCTGACGCGTCCAACTGCTCGGGCACAATTCCTCGAATGTCGTAAGCCTTAACAATTGCGTTGAGATCTGGCACGAGTTGAAAGGCTACTGAAATTCTCTTCTCATTTTGCGCCGTCTACGCACGAGCACTCCAATACCGATAAATGTCAATAGGTACGCCATGTAATCGCGCGACGTAGAGCCGTAATGCAGCTTGACATTGTTGCTAGTGGGAATGACAACCATCATGTTTGGTGCAACTCGGAATGGACCTTTCGCGCCATCAACTTTCCAGTTTGGAAAATAACTCACACGCACCAACACGGGTACACCAATTTTGTCAACGCTAAACGACACGTCGCTTTGACCCAACACAACATTGCTCACCACGACTGGAGACAATGCAACAGGTTCTATTGCTTGAGCTGGTGTCACGATGTCTACTCGCCGACCGGAAGCACCAGGCTCACCTTCGCGTCGTGTGAGATCAATTTTGGCGTCGATATGTTGCCACTCTCGCGGACCGGCATCGGCGGGTAGTGCCGCCCACTCATCGGCATGTTGAAACCAGCTGGTGCCAATTTCAAGCCAACGCTCTCGCGGATCCCCACTTGCCATCGAAACAACCACGGGCTGCACTGTGAGAGGAACAACCAAGTCACTTTCACTGACTCGGAAAATGACCCACGGTCCAGACTGTGCAACTTTCACAAGACCCGGCTGTGCCGATGCTGCCGTAACTGCCTCTGGCGTAAATCCCATGAAATACTTGACGCCGAGCGCACGCATATATGCGACACCCTTGGCTGCGTCGTTATTGTCGTAACGCAACTCGCGCACAGGATTACTGCTCTGCTTAGACATCGCTGCTGCAGTAATAAAGTGATACGGAGTCGTGCCCGCAGCCTCAAAAAACAAGCCTTCCATTGAACTGATGCACCCATCTGTCCAAAACGGCAGAAGCATCAACCCCATTGTTGTTCCGTATTTATTGAGATCGCCATTGTTTTCCCAAACGGCTCGTCCACAACCTTGAGTTGGGTCTGCACCCAACGACTTCATCGTCGTCACGACATCGTGGTATTCGCCATATGCCGATTTGCCCTCATACCCAGTGAAGTTCCAGCGAGCCCAACCATCAACAAAGCCGTCATTAGACGACGCACCACGAATAGGGCCCCAAACATATTCGGATTTGCCAGCGGCATCGGTCTTCACACTTCCGAATGGCAATTCTTGAAATCGAAATCCGATCACAAGAAATGTGGCGGCAACAAATGCCACCAACACACCTAAATTAAATGAAGTTTTAGTGCGAGTAGAAGAAATTTGTGCAATTTGCAATGTGCCATTTTCTTGTCTCCGCAACAATGCTTGTCGCACCACTCGCTCAAAAGACAAAATGCGCGCGCCAAACGCTGCAACCTCGTAGATACCAATTGCGAAAAGAAAATAGCGCAGTAAATAAAAGAAAGGCAGTATTCGAGGATTCCACAGCAAACCAATAACCGGCAAGCCACCGCGGGTGAAATATACCCCTGCGGCAAGAATTGCGCAGTAGACACCCATCCACATACCAATTTTCTGTCGACGAATGAATTGACTCACGAATCCGATCAACGCAAGCGACATGATGACGATGTCCCAAAGTGTGCTCAACGGAAAGTACATGCTCCAAAACGAATCTTTCGATCCACTTGGTCGTGGCTCGTATTTCATGTCGGTCATATATGCATGACTTGTGACAAATGGAATTACCCAAAATGCAGAAAGAAGTATTGCAAGACCAATAATTTTGATTCCGAAGATAATTGATGTGTTATCTCTGATCTCATCCAATTTCGGCTGAATCCAAAACAGCAACATCAGCGCCACACCACCAAACACAAACAACAAAACAATGCCGTGACTCAGCGCCGACAACGCAACAACGATTGATCCGGCAGCCAGATATTTGCCAGTCTCAAGGCCGCGAGCCACAAGAGCGAAACCCAAAATGCTCAGTGAGAGTGCAATTGAAAAAGAAAACTCGCCGGCCATTGTTGAAGCAATATTTCCACCGTAAATCGTGAAACTTTCGTCATACAAAAAGATCGTTGCCGCAATTGCCAACATCTCGGGAATGGGAAATGCAAATCTTGCAAATTTCCCAAACAGCCAAGTACAAAATGGAAGCGTCAAAATTCCGATGACTGCTGCGATTTTTATTGCGATGCCATACGGCAAAAGGAAATTGAGCGCAACTATAAAAAGTGCAGGCACCACCATGTAATAGCGGTACACCGGCAACCCCGCATACCAGTCCATACTCCACCCAGCTAAGCGGAAGTGACTGAGTAAGTGATCGCGCAAAAATGCAGGACCCCACACGTGGGCGCCCATGTCGCCACCTGTTGGAGTGTTGTTACGCAGGATCAAATTTGGATGCAATGTAAGCAACAAAAAGATTGTTGCTCCTCCCACCACAATGATTGTCGAAAGTCGTTTCCAGTAATCAGCATCTGCTTCAAGCCGACTCGACCAACTATGCAAAATAGCGAAGCGCTTTTTAAACGCCATGTTCCGCTCGGTTGACGCGGTAGTTGCTACGCCGCCCAGATCGTCGTGGTTCATACTGCAGTCATCTTAGGAGAGTGCTACGAGCAACAATCCCGTTGCATTAAACGCCAGATGGGTCACCATCGAGAGCCCCAACCGTTGAGTCCTTCGGTAGCAAAGACCAAGCACAAGAGCGAAGGCAAAAAGTCCAGGAAATTCGATTGGCTCAAGATGCACAATCGTGAACCATGCAGCAGTAATAATTAACGCCCAAGTTGAGCCAAGTCGGGCTTGTAGTCCACCCTGAATAAAGCCTCGATATACCAACTCTTCGACGAGCGGCGCGCCTACTACAACAATAAGAAACAGCACTACGAACCACGCACCATGTGCAGCATCAACCATGTCGCGTGCTCGAGTTTCAATTCGTTGCGGATTGAACGTGTTGGGCCACCACTTATTCAGTGGCCAGTTGACAACATTCATGAGTACGACTTGACAAAAAATCCCTAGCGGTATTCCCAACCAATCAATTTTTGCAAAACTCAATCCAAAATATGTGCGCAGATCCATGCCTGCGCGACGTGCAACCCATCGCAACATGAAAACAAACGGCAACCAGAGCCCGAGCGCCGAGAGTGCCAAGACCAAAGTTGTTGGGTTTGCAGCCGCATTGCCATCACCGCCAGTGACGGAACTAGACGTCACCACGATGCTCAGTGCTACAGCCGTCGAATAGCAACCCACCCACAAAAGAAGTATCGAAAGTAACGAGCGTTTAGGTGTTTGTTCAACGCTTGGCGGGGGCCAAGGTGCTTGAGTCATCCCGCTAGACGATTTGGTATCACCATGGTGAAACGGTCACGGCGGTCTTCAAGACGCCAACCGGTTGGCACCACAAATCGCTGCGAGTGACGGAGACACAGGTCATAGGCATGCGGGTCGCGATCAACTGCGAGGTCATCTAGCCACACCAATGCTCGTCCGTATTGATAAGTCAGCGTTACAACAGCCGATTGTGAACATGTAGAACGAGAACAGTGACGAGCCATGTGACAACAATAATCGTGCAGTTACGCAGTTTGGGGGACTGTTCAACAGTGCTACATGTGCCCGTATCATTGCCTCATGAGCAAATTGCCACCCCCTCCTCCACCGTCGAAACCTTCGAATTCGAAGAATCCACGTCAACAGCGTCAATCACGCAAAGGCATGCCTGGGAAGTCGCAAAAAGCTGGCGTTAATGCATCGGGCAAAGAACGACCATCGATGCCGAGATGGGCTGTATGGGCACTTATCGCTGTTGCGGCAGCACTCGTTATTGGTCCGCGTTTTATTCCGACGACCACTGCAACCAAGTTCACCTACACCCAATTTCTTGAAGCAGTATCTAATGGTCAAGTCACAACCGTCAAAATCAACAACCTTTCCAACACCATCAGCGGAAAGTTGGCAAGCGGAGACACATTCACCACGACAGGCGCAGTCACTCTCTCTGATGCTGACGAGCAATTGCTCAAGTCAAAGAATGTGGATTACGACTATTCAACACCGCAAGGAAACTTTTTTACAAGCCTGATTCCAATTTTGCTGCCCTTCTTGTTGATCATGGGTTTCTTTATCTGGATGCAGCGTCGCGCAATGGGCCAAGCCGGCAGCATCATGTCGATCGGCCGAAGTCGTGCCAAGAATTTCAACGCCGACAAACCTGTAACCACGTTTGCCGATGTTGCTGGCTACGAAGGCGTTAAACAAGAGATCAAAGAAGTTGTCGACTTCTTGCGCACACCAGAGCGTTTCAAAGAAATCGGTGCACGTGTTCCAAAAGGAATCTTGCTCGTTGGGCCTCCGGGCACCGGAAAGACATTGTTTGCTCGCGCAGTCGCTGGCGAAGCCGGAGTTGGTTTCTTGTCAGTAACTGGTTCGGATTTTATGGAGATGTTCGTCGGCGTCGGCGCAAGCCGAGTACGTGACCTCTTTCAACAAGCAGCAAAGATGGGTCGGGCAATTATTTTTGTCGACGAAATTGACTCAATCGGTCGCAAGCGAGGCGCGGGTCTAGGCGGCGGACATGACGAGCGTGAGCAAACACTCAACCAAATGCTTGCTGAAATGGATGGCTTTGAGGCCACCGAAGGCATTGTTGTATTAGCAGCAACTAACCGACCTGACATTTTGGACGCCGCACTCTTGCGACCAGGTCGCTTTGACCGCCAGATCATCGTGCCGCTGCCAGAATCAGACGAACGCTTGGCCATTCTTAAAGTGCACTCCATCGGAAAGCGCATGGGTCAAGATGTGGATCTCGACACAATGGCCAAAGCAACACCTGGCATGAGCGGTGCCGACCTTGCCAACTTGGTCAATGAGGCTGCACTCTTTGCAGTACGTCGAGGCTCCACACATATCGAACGCATCGACTTCGAAAATGCGCGCGACAGAGTTGTATTGGGTGCAAGTCGCGAAAGCCTTGTGCTCAACGCAGAAGAAAAACGTGCCACCGCATACCACGAAGGTGGACACGCAGTTCTTGCAACTGTCTTGCCACACAGCGATCCATTGCACAAAGTAACGATTCTCCCCCGCGGAATGGCACTTGGCGTGACTTGGACTTTGCCCGCAGAGCGACACACATATTCGCGTGAATTCTTTGAAGATGTGATCTGCAAAGCAATGGGAGGTCGAGTTGCCGAAATGATGGTGTTCGGTTCACTCAACAGCGGAGCTGCTAACGACCTCGAACAGGCCACAGGAATCGCACGCCGGATGGTGCGCGAATGGGGCATGAGCGATGCGGTTGGCCCAATGGCCTGGTCAGGTCAGCAACAAGTTTTCCTTGGTGAAGACTTAATGACGAGCGGGCGAGAATATTCAGACGAGACTGCGCGCAAGATCGACGAAGAAATCGGACGTATTTTGCTTGAGCAAGAAAAGCGTGCTCGCGTAATGCTCGAAAAGCATCGCGCAGGTCTTGATCTTGTAGCCCAATCGTTGCTTGACAACGAGACAATCGATGGTGCGATGGTTTCTAGATTGGTCCAACAGGGTCTCGGTCAGCCAACACGTCGCACTGAAGGCGAACCGTCGCACGATTCGCCAACTCAGTTACACGACTGAGTCGCGTACCCTCGCCAAGGCAGCCCATAGATCGGTAGCCGATACCGGTCCCAAGAAATTTGCCTGCACTACCCCGCTTGCATCTGCCATCAACACGGCAGGTACGGCGTCGATCTTGTAGCGCGCATGCAAATCTCGCTCTGCTGTGTATTCCAATATTTGAATTGCGACGCTATTCGTTTCGAGCACTCGTACTTTTCGCTCGATATCCGAGCATGTCTGGCAAGTTGCAGAAGTAAAAGCCAGAACTAACCACGGTGCTTCCGGCCTCACAAAGTCTGACCTATCTACCTGGGTGGGAACCTCACCTGTTCCTTGAGTCGGAGCATCTGCTTGTCTCTTGCGTTGCCACAGATTGGTCAACAATGCAACCGCAACCACTGCACCCACAATCACGAATCGAATCATGGTGCTGATTCAACAGGTTGAGGCGAAGGCAAGTGAGGAAGCGCGAGTACGGCACTTCGACCAATGAGATCGTGGCCGCGCAACAGCAGTCGCTGTACAACAACTGTTGTAGTTGCTTGCACAATGATTTGTGCATCTGGAAGCCCAGGAGGAACGCCCACAGACAACACTCCTCCAGCCGGTAACACGAGAGCTTCGAGGCCACCCAACACGACAGCACCAGCTGGTCCAACCTGCAATACGCTCACTGTCGCTTCTTGCGAAGTTGTGTTCATTATCTGCAGTGCATCATCGCTAGCCGTGACACCGCTCGGCGCGCTCCACATCGTTGACCCAGAATTGTGCGGCGCCCCAAGAACAACAGAAGTAGCAACAGTGTTGCCGTCACGACGATTGATGACTTGTTCAACAACGACTCCCGTCGAATCACCCAAGTCTTGGTCGTTTGTTGACACGATGATCCCGTATCTACCAGCAGGCAAACTCGGTATGGCGCCAGTGTCCACAGTGACAACCCGATGCGCAGGCGCAGTGATAAGGAGCGGCTCAATGCTGTTCGCCGAATCGCTTCCGTTCACAAAAACAACACTGAGTGAGCGATCACGACTGCTCGGGTTGTAGATAACAAGACTTTCAGTATTGCCAGCAAATTTTTCGCCGTCACTAAACCACCACTGCGTACTCATGGACGAAGCACCAAGCGACATTGAATAACCAAGGCGACCCTGACCTAAATAATGTTGCACTCGACTGGCTACCAAGCGACCAGATGAAGCATGTATCGACACTGCCAATATCGGTTCATTTCGCGCACCCTGCTGGTCCATTGATAACGCAACAACAGAGTTTGCAGGCAATACAAAACCCTGCAGTTGTTCGGGACTGCGCTCTGCATCTGCAGTCACGAACGTGATATCTACAACGGTTGCGTCTACGTACGGATTAGTCATCACAATCTGTTCAATCGAATCCGCACCTGTAAAACCGTCTGCGAAATACCAATCGGCTTCGGGTTGATTGGCGCACAGCACAATTGCGTCACCCGCAGGGTGTCTCACAATTTGCTCGACTGATCCCTGCGAACCAATGATCTCAACAACCGCGCTGACAAACTGCGCACTGACGCCGCCGCGAGCATCGAGAGTGATATGCGAACGCGCCGGTATTGAAACCGCATTGACAACTGGACTCTGACCAGTACTGAGAAGGGTCACCGTTGCCGAAATATCGGTTTCAGATGCATTCGAAATCACCAAGTTGCTCGAGATGGTGTCGTCATTTGCTGGCACACCTGGACAAAACCAATTAGTTGTCATTGCATCAACCGTTGAAATGTACGGCATGGATGCCGCTGTCGATACTTCAGTGAAATCAACTGCGCTGCCATTACTCTCGTCTTTTTTTGTACCGCCGTCAACAATGACCAGAGCGAAGCTTGCAGCCAGCACTGCGACAACCATGACAACCTGACGCACAGTCATGTGCGAAGGCGTTTCTGATCTGAAAAAGTTTGTGCCGAGTTTCATTGCGAGTCGACACTTTCTGCTTTGCTAAACGTCAGCACCGCATCTGATGTATCGCCGAGTACCACTGGAGCATCTCGCCGCACACCGATGCGAGACTTCAATCGTCTCAGATCAAATGTTGCCGAGATCACCGTCACCCACAGCATTAACTGCACCAGGAGTAACGCCACATGGCTCCACGGAGTCTTAAAGTCAAGAGTGGCAGTTCCGGCAGCTGGAGAATCAAAAGCTGTTGTACCGCCGAATGCAACTCGAGGTATTACATCAGAGCCATCCACATGCAGTACTAAGTGATCACTATATGGAACCGCAAGATGCATTGTTCCGACATCAATTGGAGTTGGACTGCTCTCAATGTCACGCAATCGTGGAATGACCTGCATGACTTGCAACTGTGACGACAACAGAGCGTCGGTACCCGCCTGCTGACTGAGTACGGCAGATGCCTCATCGAGTTTCGTCAAAGAGGGTGTGTACGCCATATTCTCAAAAATCACCAAGTCATTTGCCGTGTATACGCGGCGGAAATCGAGTTGTAGTGATAGCCCTTCGAGTAACCCAGGTGGCGCATCTAGTGGTTGGTCAACAGTAGAAACTGCACCATCAATTATTGGAACGACGAGATATCGAACCGCAAGACTTGAGAGCAATCGACCAGTTCGAACTGTCTGCTGCGAGATTGCAGCGTTCAAAGCCTCTGCCACAGAATCAGTGAGTGCATTTGTTGGAGCCAACCAGTGATCTCGCATGGTCAGTTCGCCATCATCGGCAATCGCGAATGCGGTTTGATCATTCAATCGCATAGCTGGCAACGGCAGCACTTCGCTTCGGCCCACATACACCACGTTGTAGTCACCAGAAGTTGGGTCGGTTGGCAATTGAGTTAATAATTGAGCTAGAGAAACTTTTGGTTGACCCCAGCGTCCATTTGCCGAGAGCGATACTGCAGGAATCCCGCCGACAACAATGGAGGCGAGTGCGATGCTTGCCAGAGGCCTCCACCATCGATACGCACCAAAATCCTGATCATCAAAAATGAAACTTGCCATACTCGCAGAGGCAAGAGACAAACCGCACGCGACCATCACAAACAAAATTCCATATTCGGGCAAAGCAAAATGTAGGTAGCCTGCGTCGGCTAACGCGATGGTGACCAATGCAAACAGCACAAGCGTTGCGGAGCGCGCTGCCCACACCAACTTGTCGCCACGAACGATCAACAGACCAATAATTACGGGCACGTACAAACCGAGCGCAAGTACCGAGATCGCGACAACACCGCTATCCATTCGAGCCAGAGTTGCAAGACCAATATTTCCCGCACGCACTGTTTGCACCCCAATTATTTTTTGCCACCAATCCGTAGCGATAAAACCGCCAGACCATGGAAAATTGAGAATTAAAATTCCGACAACTAGTACAGAAGCCAGCTGCAATACAGAGAAAACGGCCTGCCAACGAACTCGCGACACGAGGTCTGCAGACATCCACGCAATGCTTGCAAACAACACAAGAATCACGAATGTCGGCACAAACGCAGCAATTGAAGCACCA
>CAINTF010000321.1 GCA_903853285.1 uncultured Acidimicrobium sp.
ATCAGACCAAGTTGCAAAGTGCATTAGATGCAGCGCGTGCTGCAGCGCCAGAACCAATTCGCGTTCCGCGTCCGCCAGAACCAATTGGTGTCTTGCCACATGTAGCCACAGGGGTGGAGCGCAAGGTTTTGGATTCGATTTTCCATCACATGACCGACTACCCCCAGGGCTTTGCTCCGCATCCAAAACTGGTGAAGCAATTTGAGTTGCGTGCCAAACAGTACGAGACGCAACAAGATGTTGACTGGGCCACCGGTGAAGCTCTTGCGATCGGCTCGCTAGTCATGCAAGGTATTCCTGTTCGTTTAATGGGAGAAGACTCGCGCCGCGGCACCTTTAGTCAGCGCCACTCAACACTTGTCGACAACAACAATGAAACACGTTGGGTTCCGCTCAATACGTTGCCGAACGCTAAGGCTCGTTTTTGGGTGTACGACTCGCTCTTGAGTGAGTACGCCGCACTTGGTTTTGAGTACGGATACGCGCATGGCAATACCAATGCGTTGGTGATGTGGGAAGCGCAGTTTGGCGATTTTGTTAACGGTGCTCAAGTAGTGATTGACCAATACATCGTCGCCGCGGAAGACAAGTGGGGTCAACAGAACAGTTTGGTGATGTTGCTGCCACACGGATTCGAAGGACAAGGTCCAGAGCACTCGTCGGCACGTCTTGAACGCTTCTTGCAGCAGTGTGCTGAAGACAATATTCAGGTGTGTTACCCAACTACCGCTGCACAGTATTTCCACATGTTGCGGCGACAAGTTGTGCGAGAAGTGCGCAAGCCACTTGTGGTGATGACACCGAAGCAACCATTGCGCATGAAGCAAAGTCGATCACTGGTCGATCAGTTGACCACGGGCAGTTTTGAAGAAATCTTGGACGATCCATCCGGTATTGATAAGTCAAAGGTGACGCGTGTTGTGTTGTGCGCAGGCAAGGTGGCATGGGACGCAATGACTGAGCGCGATAAGCGTGCGGCAAATGTTGCTGTAGTTCGGATTGAACAGTTGTATCCGTTCCCAATCAACGGTCTACATGAAGTGTTGAAGCAGTACCCGAACGCCAAAGAGTTGTTGTGGTTGCAAGAAGAGCCCGACAACATGGGCGCGTGGAGATTTGTTGATCACTTGGTGTGGCCGTTGAAAGATCAGGGTTACGACTGGCGCCACGTTGCTCGAGTTGAGTCTGGCAGTCCTGCAACTGGATCGAAGGCGATCCATGATCAAGAAGTTGCAGACTTGATGGAGCAAACTTTCGCTGCTTGGTAGCAGTTACTGATTGCCGTTTTATTTCTAGTTGTTTTGTGTTGTCAGGTCGAGATTGATGATCTGTGCAAGTTCGCTTAAGGCCTGTTCGCTCGTTGCGACCTTGATGGTGATCATGCCCATTTGTGCTGCTGGCTTGAGGTTGATGCCCAAGTCGTCAAGGAATACACATTCGTCGGGCTGCACACCAACTGTTTCACACGCAATCTCGTAAAAGCGTGGTTCCGGTTTTCTGCACCCGACTTTGCTCGACTCAATAACGGCATCAAACCGTGCAAGCACTGCTTGCAATTCTTGTTGACGTGCGCGCTCAACAGGGTCGGTAGTTGCTGTTTGTTGCGTCAGCACATTGTTGGTAAGACAGGCGAGTATGAGTCCGGAAGCTTTGATGACGTCGAGTGCATGCACCATGTCGAGTCGCAATTCGCCGTGCAACAAAGCAAGAATTTCAGATCCAGGTATGCGGTGACCAAGCGCCTCACTTTCGAGCGCAAAAATGTCATCAAATTGGGCGGGGGAAATATCACTTCGTTCGAGGCGAGCCCAGGCGTTCTCGTGGTGATTGACCGAGTTGACCGAGCGGATGAAATTGAGTGGCAGACCGTGATCTCGCTCGTAATGGTTAAAAGCGTCAAAGGGGCTGGACAGGATGACGCCCCCAAAATCAAAAAATACGGCTCTCAGCACGCATAGATAGTAAGGGCTAGGGCATCCCTGCGACGCACTCGGCCCACTGGTTGACTTACCTAGTGGCAAATCGCGGTCCAAAGCATGTGGTGGTAGACGGGTCAAATTTGGCGACCGAGGGTCGCACGTCGCCCAGCCTTAAGCAACTACATGAGGCCGTGCTGTCGTTTATGAACGAATATCCCGACACCAAAGTGACGGTAGTAGTGGATGCCACTTTTGGTCATCGCATCGACAAGCGAGAAGTTGCCGAATTTAATGACGCAATCGACAACAATGAATTAGTTTCGCCGCCGGCTGGTGCTGTTGGGCGTGGCGACGGATTTGTGCTCACCATAGCCAAAAAAATCGGCGCGACCGTTGTTTCGAATGACAGCTATCAAGAATTTCATCAAGATCACCCGTGGCTATTTGATGGTGGTCGATTGATGGGTGGTAAACCAGTGCCACTTGTCGGTTGGGTATTTATCGATCGCTTGCCGGTTCGACCATCGGCCGCAAAGTCTGTGAAGAAGGCAAGCCGTGAAGCCAACCGGCCGATGCCAATTCCACGCACACCACCACCAAATATCAAACTTGCTGCTAAAACAAAAGTAACTGCAACTTCTGCTGTGAACGCATCTGCGTCCGCGCAGGCGCCAAGTGCGCGAACAAAACCGACTACCGCAGTGAATGAGCTCGCACCATTTTTGGAATTCGTAGAGAAATACAAGTTGGGTAGCAAGGTAAAGGGAGTGGTTGAGACTTATTCGGCACATGGTGTGTATGTTCGCATTGGTGACGTACTCGGCTATCTGCCACTGCGATTGATGGCTAATCCTGCACCTCGTAGTGCGCGCGAGTTTGTCAAGATCGGTCAACAGGTTTCTCTCGTCGTGTCGAGCTTTACTGCATCGCGTCGCAGCATCGATGTGGGCATCGTCGGACCAGTCACAGCAGTCAAAAAAACCGTCCCAGTCAAGAAGTCAAAAAAACGCCCAGCTGCCGTGCAAACGCGACCTGCTTCAGCGCAATCTCGCCCCGCTTCAGCGCCAATACGTAAAGCTCCCGCCAAGAAAAAATAAGAGTCGCGTAGTAGTTTGTTGCGGTGCTGATCGCTACGTGGAATGTCAATTCGTTAAAAGCCAGGCTGCCTCGCGTGCAGCAATGGATAGAGGAAAACAAACCGGATGTTTTGTGCATCCAGGAAACCAAGATGAAGGACGCTGTTTTCCCATCTCTTGTATTTCATGAAATGGGTTACGAGTCCGCGCATTTCGGTCAGGGGCAATGGAACGGAGTGGCTATCTTGTCAAAAGTTGGTCTCGATAATGTGATCAACAACTTTGCAGTTGGCGAACCAGATGGTGAAGCTCGAATCATTAGTGCCGAGTGCGGTGGTATCACCGTTGTATGCGTGTATGTACCTAATGGCCGAGAGCTTGAGCACGATCACTATCAGTACAAGTTGCGTTGGATGAAGC
>CAINTF010000322.1 GCA_903853285.1 uncultured Acidimicrobium sp.
CGCGCTTCACGGTGACGGTGCGGCCTTCGAACACTGATGCTGCAGCACGCAAGTCTTCAATGCGGCTGTTCGTGCAAGAACCGATAAATACAGTGTCGACGGTGATATCACGGATTGGGGTGCCAGCAGTGAGACCCATATAGGTGAGTGCACGTGCAACGGTGTCGCGTGCAGTTGCATCGGCATAATCGTCTGGATTTGGAATGCGGTCATCGATACCAAGCACTTGGGCAGGGTTGGTGCCCCAAGTGATTTGTGGCTTGATCGTTGCTGCATCAATCACGACCTCTTTGTCCCACGCAGCACCGTCGTCGGAAACAAGAGTGCGCCACTCGGCAACCGCTTGGTCCCATGCAGCGCCTGATGGTGCGTATTCGCGACCCTTTAAGTAATCAAACGTGATGTCATCGGGTGCAATGAGGCCAGCTTTTGCGCCGGCTTCGATCGACATGTTGCACACTGTCATGCGGCCTTCCATCGAGAGCGAACGAATTGCAGAACCGCGATATTCGATGACGTGGCCAATGCCGCCGCCCGTGCCGATTTGGCCAATGATCGCCAAGATCACATCTTTTGCAGTGACGCCAGGCGAGAGCGTGCCTTCAACCGTGACGCTCATCCACTTTGGTCGTGTCTGTGGAAGCGTCTGCGTTGCGAGAACGTGTTCAACTTCGCTTGTACCAATTCCAAATGCGAGCGCGCCGAATGCACCGTGTGTAGCAGTGTGGCTATCGCCGCACACAATGGTCATGCCTGGAAGCGTGCGACCTTGCTCAGGTCCAATGACGTGCACGATGCCTTGCTTCGGATCACCCATTGGGTACAGCGTGATACCAAACTCCTTGGCGTTAGCGCGCATGACATCAATTTGTTTGGCCGAGATTGGGTCGGCAATTGGCAGGTGGATGTCTTTGGTTGGCACGTTGTGATCTTCGGTTGCAACTGTGAGATCGGGGCGACGAACTTTGCGATTGTTGATACGCAAACCGTCAAATGCCTGCGGGCTCGTAACTTCATGAACAAGGTGTAGGTCGATGTACAACAACTCGGCATCACCTGGAGCGTTATTGACCATGTGACGGTCCCACACTTTTTGCGGCAAGGTCAGTGGGCGTGTGGTCGGATTGGCCATTCCTCTATTCTGCCGTGATTTATACAAAAAATCACCGTTGCACCGCACTTGGTGCTGCTTCACGCACACATCGGGGCATGACGATACATACAAATACACCAGTAGCTCTAGCCACCTGCGTCGAACAGAGCCTGCACATGTCGCTCGACGGATTCGATCTGAAACGTGCCCGTCTGTATGGCATCAGCGTGGTGGACGTGGGTGGTGTTGATCGCCTCGAAGATGGCGCATTACGAATCACATTTCTTGCCGAGCACGGTGACGTGTATGAGTTGATTGATGCACCGACGAGTGCCATCGTGAGAATGTTTGACGCTGCAGTGGTGCTGACGTGTGGATGGGCTGCGCCAATTGATCGAAGTCATGAAAGTGATGACGATGATGACGACGACGATGATGACGACGCAAATGAGAAAGTTCCGCCAAGTCAGCACCCGCAGCGGCGCCGAGTGCGGCTAGTAGTTGTGGTGGGAGACCAGGGTGTCGGATCGGTACTCCGATTTGCCGATACGCCTAATGAAATCGTGACCGATGCTGGTTCGGCACGTGGCAGTTTGGCAGATGCAGTAACCAACTTATGGTTCGATAGCCCAGTTCATGTGGCGCGGTCTAGTAGCAAAAACTAGTAGGTAGTTGATCTGCCGATAACTTGAAGGTGTGAGTACATGGGCGCAAGAAGTGCGACAACTTGCTCGAGATCGAGACGCCGTAATTTTGGCGCACAATTACCAGCTGCCAGAAATACAAGACATAGCCGACCACGTAGGTGACTCGCTCGCGTTGTCGCGCATTGCGGCACAAGTCAAAGAATCGACAATCATTTTTTGTGGCGTGCACTTCATGGCCGAGACCGCAAAAATCTTGAGTTACGACAAGACGGTGATCATTCCTGATGCACGCGCAGGTTGCTCGCTCGCAGACACCATCAACGCAGAACAGTTGCGCATGTGGAAAGCCGAACACCCTGGTGCAG
>CAINTF010000323.1 GCA_903853285.1 uncultured Acidimicrobium sp.
AACAACAATGCCATCCATGCTGACGGTGTCAAGCACATTGCGCATTGCATCGACTGCTGCGCCATCGGCACCTTTTTTGTCACCACGACCAACCCAACTTGCTGCGGCGAGTGCTGCAGATTCGGTTACTCGAACCAACTCCATCGCAAGGTTGCGGTCTGGACGTTCCTTGGCCGGCATGAGTATTCATATTAGTCGCAAGCCGTATCTGGGCTCAAAACAAGTAGCGTTTGTCTTGTGAGTGAATGGAACCCAAAAGACGCTGATGCGGCAAGCACGCGCTACGACTTGACGGATTGGACGATCGACGAGCGAGCCGACGTGGTGGCCGCACTTGCCCAAGCCGAGGTGGCTCATGCGTGGGAGGGCGACGAATTGGTTGTGCCCCAGGATCAAGAAGAAGTCGTTGAAGACATTTTGGATGAGCTTGAAGAGCAGATGGATGCAGACGATGCCGAAGAAGCTGCCGACGACAACATCACAGAATACGAACTTGACGAATGGACAGAGGGCGAGCGCAAGCAACTGTGCGAGATGCTCGACAATTTAGATATTGGGTATCGATGGGATGGCACAGTGTTGTTGGTGCCAATTGGTGTTGAAGCTGTTGTCGATTCGTGTCTCGACTCGATCGATAGCAGGGGTGTTGAGTTCACCGAAGGTAAGTAGTTGAGCGAAGTAGCGGCCGAAGTACTTGCCGAAGTTGAGTTTTGGCATTCGCGGCCGATCACACCAACTCGTCGGCTCTCGTTGGGGCACATCATGTTGCCCGTTGACCCAGCACCGGGCCTGGGCGGAATATTGCTCGGCGGAATTATTGCGCAATTCGTTGGCGATGTTCATGAAGACATGATTCCTGACGTACATCGATTGATTAGTCAGGTCGAGCGAGGCGAGCGCATTGTGCAACCACGCCTGCGGCATCGTTATCAAGCCGATCGACACGGGCTCGGACGCAGTGTGCACCGCTTGGTCAATGTTGATAACGAAGTGCAGTTTCAGTTTTCGGAAACCGGTACACCGTTGCAGCATGTGCTTGGAGCAATTTATGTGCTCGAACGACTAGATGGTTCAGTGCGTAAACAACTCTCACAAATTTTGCTCAAGGCCATGACATGGCGAGGTCCGCTCAATCAGATATTTGTTTCGTATCTCACCGGTAGCGGATCATCTACTATTTCTGCGCTGACAGACCCGCGAGCATGGGCTCTTGAAATTTTGGGATTTCCTGCGGGCACAATCAAACCATCAAAGAAAGAAGTGCAAGCTC
The DNA here is from genome assembly GCA_903853285.1 of uncultured Acidimicrobium sp. Classification (GTDB taxonomy): domain Bacteria; phylum Actinomycetota; class Acidimicrobiia; order Acidimicrobiales; family Ilumatobacteraceae; genus UBA3006. Next base: position 1,271 of record CAINTF010000323.1, read on the forward strand.
GCTTTCGTGACAGTTTGCGCGATGTACACCCAGATCATGGTGGCGACACTGGTTCTGCTGGTAGATCGATCATTGATTTGGGTGAAGCGCGCAGAGTTTTGCTTAGTCAATGAACGCGCGCGGACTCATACTGTTTCCTGGCGCTGGGAGCGACTCACAACACTCAGCATTAATTGCCGTTGAGCAAGCTGTTGCGCCACTGCCAACGTTGCGAGTTGATTTTCCTTACCGATTGGCTGGCAAGAAGTTTCCTGACAAAGCTCCCGTGTTGCTTTTGCCAGTGATCTGCCCGATCCTCGGCTCACTCCCGGCGCTATCGACGCTTCCGTTACTCAGGAAAACATCGGGCAGACCGTGTGTGTCAAAGGCTATACAAAAACGGTCAGGCCCCCGGCCTACTTCACTAACAGCCTGAAAAAGCGCCAGATAAGCGCCTACGGCTACGCTGACCAGAACCCGAAGAACTACGAAGAGGATCACCTTATCGCTCTTTCCATCGGAGGTCATCCGACCGACGAGCGCAACCTTTGGCCGGAGCCAAGAAAAAGCGAGTGGGGAGCGGACAAGAAGGATCAACTCGAATTCGTCCTATACAAGTTGGTCTGTTCAGGAGGTATTCCGCTGGCCGAAGCACAGCGGGAAATGGCACACGACTGGATTGGGGCTTGGAAGCGTTATGTCCCGA